>CAILTC010000261.1 GCA_903837025.1 uncultured Bacteroidota bacterium
ATCTTCAGAAAGTTCTTCCATACCAAGAATCGCGATAATATCTTGCAATTGTTTGTATTTTTGAAGAATTTCTTTTACTCTTTGAGCACAGTCATAATGTTCATCTCCAATAATTTGTGGAGTCAAGATTCTAGAAGTAGAGTCTAAAGGATCTACCGCTGGATAAATTCCTAACTCTGCAATTTTACGAGATAATACTGTTGTTGCATCAAGGTGAGCAAACGTTGTTGCTGGAGCTGGATCTGTTAAATCATCCGCAGGAACGTAAACCGCTTGTACAGATGTAATAGAACCTTTGTTTGTAGAGGTAATACGTTCTTGCATCGCACCCATTTCGGTTGCCAATGTTGGTTGGTATCCTACTGCAGATGGCATACGACCTAAAAGTGCCGAAACCTCTGAACCTGCTTGTGTAAAACGGAAGATATTATCAACAAAGAAAAGAACGTCTTTTCCTTGGTCTGAACCTGCACCATCACGGAAATATTCTGCAATAGACAATCCTGAAAGTGCTACACGAGCACGAGCTCCAGGAGGCTCATTCATTTGACCGAAAACGAAAGTAGCTTTAGACTCTCTCATTCCTGGCATATCTACTTTAGATAAATCCCATCCTCCATTTTCCATAGAGTGCATGAATTCGTCTCCGTATTTTATAATTCCTGACTCTAACATCTCACGAAGTAAGTCATTCCCTTCACGTGTTCTTTCTCCTACTCCTGCGAATACTGAAAGTCCACCGTGACCTTTTGCTATATTGTTGATCAATTCCTGAATCAATACTGTTTTACCAACACCAGCACCACCGAACAATCCAATTTTCCCTCCTTTTGAGTAAGGCTCAATTAAATCGATTACTTTGATTCCTGTGAATAAAACTTCAGAAGAAGTTGATAAATCTTCAAATCTTGGTGCTTGACGGTGAATAGACATTCCGTTGTCACCATCCTTAGGTAAATTTCCTAAACCATCAATTGCATCACCAATTACATTGAAAAGACGTCCGTAAACATCTGCTCCAATTGGCATTTTAATTGGGTTTCCTGTTCCAACTACTTCATAACCTCTACTCAAACCATCGGTTGAGTCCATTGAGATTGTACGAACAGTGTTTTCACCAATGTGAGATTGTACTTCAAGTACTAATAAAGTACCATCTTTTTTTGTGATTTCTAACGAATCATAAATTTTTGGAAGTTCAACATCTTTTCCGTTGAAAACAACGTCTACTACTGGACCGATAATTTGCGCAACTTTTCCTATTACTTTTGACATTACTTATGTGTTTATTAAATAGCTAATCTGGTTTATGAATTACAACCAACCGTAACTATTCGATTGGATGCGTTTTCAGTGCGCAAAGGTAAATTTTTAAAATATAAAAATCAACACTTTTTTTTAAATAATTAACTTAATATTGACGAATTGTTTGCAAACTAGTGAAATACTAAAGAAAGCGACATAAAAGCAAAAAGAGGTTGTCTCATTTTTATTTTGAGACAACCTCTTGACTTTTATATTTTTACTTTTATTGAATTGTGTAAGGATATAAAATCGGGTATAGCCCTAGATTAACCATTGGTAAAGTAGACGCATAAGTAGTGTTAATTGCAGCGCAAAAAGCATTTGATATCATTGCGTATCCTCTTGGGCTTGGATGAATTCCATCAAGAGAAAAAGCACCACCTGTTACATAGGTTGAAGTTAAGGTAAAATCATTACTAACAATTCCAGTAGATGACAACTGAGCCATTATTGATTTTGTGTCTACAAATGCTAAGCCTTTAGAATCAGCAACGGCTTTTATTGTTACATTATAGGCATCGGTGGCAACTTTTACTTCCGCTATTTCGTCTTTAGACAACACCCATTTATCCGCTAAAGGAACTGAAACTCCATTTATATATAATGGATTTCCCCCTACTGTTGTCCCTATAAAAGACATTGCAGGCAATACCATAAGATCTTCACTTGTAGCTTGTCTGTATGAAGGAATCCCATAACCAGATAAATTTGTTAAATAACTATCTTCAATAACAACAGCATTATCTTTACCCGGGTGAAAAGAAATGATTCTTTTAGCCGCTTCTGTAGCCGAAAGCAAACCAACTGATAAAGCATATTGAATACCACCATTATACTTACCATAACCATTTGTGGTATTCATTAAAAGGGCAATTGTTCCCGCATCAAGCGGAATAGGATTATAGGGTACAGTTGTAAAATAGGGAAGAGCCGTAACATAAGGTAAGTTTGCAACAACACCTTTAGCCCCTTTTGCAGTCAAATTTGAAACTAAACTTGAAAAAACACTTGCAAAAACATTTGGATCTGTAATATCATTTCCTCCATAAGTTGCAGGATTTAAATTTCCGGTTTGATTTACGCCAACACCTCCTGATGTAGCATATCCTAAAACATCATTCCCACCAATCCAAAGAGAAAAAAACGTTGGACTTTGTACCAAGGCATCTGCAAGAACTGTTGTAGATGGCGATGTAGCAAATCTAGCAAAGTAAGGATTTGCTGCTCCAGTAGCAACACCGGCAACATTTCCGTATCCTGGCGCCACTAAATGATAGCTTTTTGCTCCTGGAACTCCTAAATTATTAAAAGGTCCTACGATATGATTTGTAACTTCAGTAGTTGGAGTTCCGTTAACTGCAACAGGTCCACTTCCGTTAAAATACAATCTCGTTCCTGCAATTACATTTCCACCTAATAAAAGACCTCCCAAATTATCCGAAGTGTAAGGGATTTTGAATGCGCCTCCACCTGCTAATGCAAATTGCTGAGAAAGAATGTTTGTATAAGAACCTTGTTGTCCTTTTGTAAAAAGTGCACCATCACTATATCCTGCTGCAAATGAATCCCCCAAGGCAACATAATTAGTAAAAATTGCGCTTCCTGCTGAAACAGGAACTGCTACTGGAGCTGAATTATCGTTATTAGTACATGCTACAAAGCTTAAAGAAACCAACAGTAGCCATTTGATATTTTTTATCATCTTTATATTTTTTTAAATTTTTTGAATAATAAATATTACGGGTTAATTGTCCAAGAAACAAAATATTGATGTCCAATCGAACCTGCTCCTAACACTTGAGTATATTCTTTACCTCCTAAGTTAGCTGCTCCGATTTTAAGTATTGATTTTAGTTTTGGAAGACCATAATTAATTTGTGCATCGACAACAGTTGCTGATGAAATCATTCCATCAACCATTGTAGATTGCCACAAATATTCACTATTCCATCTTGCACTTACACTAAAACCAAAATTTGGAAATAATTTATCATTACCAATAGTACCTTTAACTCTGTGTTTTGGAGTATTAAACCCAGCTTCGAAACTAGGATCTTTAGCTTGGTCAAAATTAAATTGAGAATAATTATAACTTACCCCAAAATCATAATTTCCAAACATTTTTTTAGATAATCCGATACCAACTCCAAGAGATTTAATCTCAATATTTGTATTAGTATATAATTGATAGGCTCTATAATCTCCTGCTTGAAGTGCATATAAAGATTGAAAACCTTTGTCGGCTGGGTTTAAAGCCGGATTCGGTGAATTTTGAGCTGTTCCATAATAAGGAGCCACAACATTTAAATTACCTATAAAGTTGTTATAGATATTATAATACCCATTAATATCAATATTAATTTTTTCAATTTGAGAACGATACCCCAATTCAAATGCTTTAACCTCTTCGGGTTTCACATAATTTACATTTGTTTTTCTTAATAAAGCAGCTGCCGCAAGTGGATTACTTCCTGCCAAAGCACTAAATGCACCTACTGATGATGCAGTATATGAATTATTATAAGCATTTAACCCCGTCATTACTGTCGAAGTACCACCAGCAAATGCCTGACCAAAACCCGAAGAAACTGGTAATGTTTCTGTAAATCTGGCTAAATTATCTGGTGCTGAACCAATTAAGACAGCAGTTCCAACATTGAAACCGATATATTGATCTTGCGTACTTGGATTTCTAAAACCTGTTTGAAAAGAGGCTCTAAAATTATGTTCTTTGTGTTCGCCTCCCGAGTAAACCAATGATACTCTTGGAGAATAACTTCCATCAAAATTTTTGGATTTATCATATCGAATAGATCCTGTAAATTTCAATCTATCATCCATCAACTTCTTTTGAACTTGTGTATAAATTCCATATTCATCATAATGAATAGGTCCGTTTGCATCGGTATAAATTCTTCCATGTGAATTTAATTGATATTCTCTAAGAGATCCACCTACTTGAATTTCGGCAAATTTTATAATGTCTTTAAAATTATAATTTACATCAGAATGATATATTTTAGAATTATCGACCAATTTAGATCCAGACAACACACTTGGATCTGAAATTACTTTATTAAAAGCGGCTACAAACTCTGGAGTTCCCGGAATCAATCTACCTGTATCCGCAAGGGCTCTTGCAGCTGCATTGGCTTGATCTGGAGTTGCCCCACCTAAAGTTGAAGTAATATACTGTCCTGCATATTGTCCGAACCAAGTTTTATCATCTTTCCACTGTCTATCTACATTAATTCCTGTAAATAACATATCATATGATCTTCCTCCGTCTTCGGTTGTAGTATATCCTCTTAGAAAAAAGTTTTTTCCTTTAATTTCTAATTTATGCTGTTGCATAAAAAAGTTATTCAAATAATATCTGTTTGCCCCTTGGTAAACAGCATTACCATAACCAAATTTACTTTGCCAAATAACTTCAAGATTTTCATTCCCCATTGGTCTAAAATGAAATGAAAAATCAATTTTAGTATTACTGGCCTTATTATCTGTTAAGTCTACTTCATTATATCCTGTTCTGCTCACATTAGAATTTGGCAATATATTTACAGCTCCAGACGGTATGAGTCCCATTCCAGCTAATGCTTGACCTACTCCTTTTATGTTTGTAGAAACTTCATCACCATATACATTTATACCATCATAATTCTTATCACTTCTGTCTATTCCTACACGAGTTTTATCATTGTAATTTGTTGCAAACCAATCCGTTCCATCCATATAGGTGAAATTAGCTTTTACTGCTATATATTTATTGAAAGCATGTGCCATTCTAATACCAAAATCATAGAACCCATTTGTTCCTGCAGCTTTTTGAGTTGTTTCTCCATATTTAAGATAAGTAGAAATTCCTTGATAAGTAAATGGGCTTTTGCTATTCATAAACATAATACCATTAAAAGCATTAGCTCCGTATAATGCTGAAGAGGCTCCTGGTAATAACTCTACACTTTGAACATCAATTTCGGAAACACCAATCATATTCCCAAGCACAAAATTTAATAATGGAGAGGAATTGTCCATTCCGTCAACTAATTGCATAAAACGCGTATTGGCCACTGTTGCAAAGCCACGAGTATTTATTGATTTAAAAGTCAAACTACTTGTGTTCATTTGCACTTCTTTCAAGTTTTCTAAACCGTCATAAAAACTAGGAGAGGCAGTTTTTTTGATCTCTTTGATTCCCATTCTTTCAATGGTAACAGGGGATTCTAAAACTCGTTCTGGTGTTCTAGAAGCAGAAACAACTATTTCATTCAATTTTGTTTCTTCAGAACCAAGTTTTATATTAACTTTTTGACTGCTTGATGAAACATTTACGCTTTTAGATTCATAACCCACACTTGTTACATCAATTTTAAAAGGAGCTTTTTTAGTTGAATTTAAAGTAAATTTTCCGTCTGCATCAGTGACCGTGCCTGAAGAATCTCCAACTATTTTAATGTTGGCTCCGGCAATAGGTTTGTTGTTACTATCAGTAACTGAACCTGAAATTGTACTTTGAGCAAAAGTTATGCTACAAAAGAACAATGACAAAATAAATAAATACTTTTTCATTTGGTTAAATTTTATGGTTAGTAAAGTAAAAGTAA
>CAILTC010000262.1 GCA_903837025.1 uncultured Bacteroidota bacterium
TATTCCGACTTAAAGGATATATAATCCAGTAATTCCGAACTGCAAATTTTATCAAAATCTATCTTGTCATTTAACTCGGTTTTCATCTATATACCTAAAAGCGTTAGTAACGGTTTTGGTATATGAGTGAGGCTGTACTCATATACTTCTCAAATATATGATTTGTGGCTTAAAGTTTAACATAACAAAAAATATTTTTAAAGAAAAATGAAAGAAAAATTAGAACAAACAAAATTTATTATTGGTCGTTTCGATACCTATATTGAAAGTACCCAAACAAAAAGCAATCTTTATCTTGCCCTGAATACTGCTATACTAGGTGGGATTATTACAATTACGGCTGCAACCAAACCTGAAGATGTTACACTCTTTTCGCTTATCGACTTGGGTATAATTGCCTTATTAGCTGTTGTAAGTATAACGATAACGTTAATTGCCATCACTCCTTATCTTAAAAGTGCCTCGCACAAAAGTTCCTCGGTTGTTTTTTTTCAAGATGTAGCCAACTTCACCTTTGAAGAATATGCAGATAAAATCAATGCCATTTCGGATAAAAAATTCTTATTAGATCTGACTTGCCAAGCTTATAGTCTAGCGGGAGGATTAAAAGTAAAATATCAAAAACTTTTTTATGCAGGAAGAATCATCATTGCCGAATTTGTCTTTCTGCTTATCTACTTAATAACATTAATAACCAAATTTATATAATTATGAATACATTTTCAGAATACCAGAACATTATTGAAAAAGCTCTTAACAGGAACGAAATCCATAAGAACTTAAATGAATCAATTACATTTTCAGGGCTTGCAGGGTCAGTAGCTACCCAAAAATACACTATGAGTGACTATATAGCTAACCGATCGCAGTTATCACTTTCGACTGATTTAGCTGCAATAGCAAATAAAATGGGAGTTGTTCCTCATACTAATCAACTTATTGGTCATCATCCGCATTTCAGTCATTTAAAAGGGACAACAAATACAGAAAGACATTATATCATTTCTGCATTTATTGATATTAAAGGGTCAACGAATCTTTTTAAAAAGTACGATGAAGAAACCAATATGATTATCACTAATACTATTCAATTAGCAGCCATAAATGTATGCCAGCTTTTTGGCGGATTTATCCAAAGAATCCAAGGTGATGGTTTGTTTGTGTATTTTGGTGGCAAAAACGTTGATAAAACTAAATCAACGCAGCATTGTCTTACAGCCTTAAGTTTATTCAGTTATTTTGTGAAAAATGATTTGAAAAGGGCTTTTGAACAACATGGCATAGAAAGGATATTTACGAAAATTGGAGTTGATTTTGGAGACGACGACAAGGTATTGTGGGGTGTGGCCGGTAAAGAAAACACTAGTGAAATTGCGACCTATAGCCTGCATACCAGTTTAGCTGCCAAAATGCAAGCATTTGCAGGAAGCAATGAAATTGTTGTCGGGCAATATGTCAAAGATAAAGCTAATTTTGACCCAATGCTTTATACTGTGGTTGGAGCTCAAAGGTATATATTTTCAGATCAGGATAATGCCTTTTATTATACACAATATGTGTTTGATTGGCTTAAATACCTTAAGTCCTTGCAACATATTGCAACATCTGTTACAGGAGAAATTACCCTAAAACCTCAAATAGCAACTATCCCAAACATAGCTTCATTAAAAGAAGTTGTGGGTGAAAACAGACCTTATGCAAAAGCTAAATTTAGATAAAGACCTCAATGAAGTTTTGGAAATGTTTCCGAAACTCAAACTATTCGAGACAGATAAACAGAAATCGGTATGTGGCGAAATCGACATATTTGATGCTGCGGGTAATTATGTGGACAGTTTTACTATTAAAGTAACTGTTCCAAGGAATTATCCGCACGGATTTCCGTTGTTGTTTGAAACTGCCAACAAGTTTGAACATATTCCTGACCGTCATATTAATGAGGGAGGAAGTTGTTGTGTTTGTTCCTTGCAAGAATCAGATTTAATTCGTCAAAAAGGGATTATTATTAAAGATTTCTTTTTAAGATATGTTATTCCTTATTTAGCTAATCAGTTGTACTTTGACAGTGAGGAAGAATGGGCAAACGGAGATTATGAACATGGCGTTGAAGGAATCTTGCAATTCTACCAAGAGCTTTTTGAAATGGAAACCATTGAAGAAGTAATTAATCTATTGTTTTTTTTCAACACACAGAAAATGAATCGAAATGATGATTGTTTTTGCGGTAAAAAAGAAAAGTTAAAACGATGCCATTTACAAACCTACACTATTATTAAAGATTTATCCAAAAGAAGAATTGAGTATGATATTCTTGCCTTAAAATGGCTATTTAAAAAACAGCTTAAATTAAAAAACAGCTAACACAGGGAAGTTTATCCTCGTTTTTTTATGAACAAAAAAATCAAAAATCCGCTTTCAATAAATGCCCTTTACTTAAAGCAATTTTTATATCATTTCACGAAAGGTGGTCACAGGTTCGAACCCTTTTTTAGCTTAACTCCTTGTGGTTTATAGTTTTTTTGTGACCCACAAAAAAACAATGGGTCAAATTTGTGTCAAAAAAAGTTTTTTTTTAAAAGGGAAAATAAAGACGTATCATATTTAGCAGCCACTAAAATGGTTACTACATTAGCTAAGATTGCTATGATACTTTCGATGTTCATTTTGTAAATATATCCAAAATTTTATTATTTACTATTTAGTATCAACATAATTGATTTTTATTATTACCCCAAAGACATATAAAATTTTCGATTTCATAAGCCTCCAGATATGACAGCATTAAAAATTCTTCTTCAATTTTGCAACTCTATTTATTTTTGATAAATAATGTATATTTGCTTTGTCGGGATCTTCTTTAAAAGCATTTTGCATTTTTTCTGATATTTTTGCTGCCTTATCAATCCCTTTTCCACTAATTTTTAGCATACTATATGCAGAACCCAGAAAACTTAATCCTGTTGCTACACCTATACTATCGATAATAATGTTTGTGCCTAAATCTATTGCATCAGGAACTATTTTTTTTGAGTTTATTACTTTTACAACTTCATTGTTATAGTAATTAATTTTTGTCTGACGATCTTCTATGGATAATGGAGCCAAAGTTTCAATAAGGTTTTTACTTCCTGGGAATATAGAGTTTTTTGAAAACTCTTTTTCTAGCTCAGCAATTGTTATATCATCGTTTCCTTCAATTATATCTATGGGGTTTATTGGGATCACACATGACTTTATATTTTCTCTATCTTCAACAAATGATGCAATATTATTTTTATTAGCGTTTTTATAAAAGTTTAATAAATCTCCCATTGCATTGGCATAATACTGATCTGAATAACCTTCATCTGTATGAAAAGGAAAATACGTTGCGTTTAGGGCATTAGCTAAGTGAATGGATGAGGAATTTACTGTGAATTCAAATGATAAATCTTTCCCCAAAATTTTACTAATCCAAGGTTCTATTACATTATTTACACCATATGCTGCTAAACTAAATCCACCATTTAATAATAGATATTCAAAAGATTTACGTCTTGCTTTCATTGGCCAGAGTATAAAATCATAATAAAACTTCATATCTACTTTCATAATATCAGCAAGAATTTGACAAAATGGCTTCAATTCTTGTAATATAGATGCTTCATTTAATAGATAATTATTAGACATTTCAACTAAATCAATCTGGTGCAACGCTGAAATTGCTCTCCTTGTTATAACACTATTAGGATTCGCATTAAATGCATCAGTAATGAAATTCATATCATAACGAAATTCTGGTTGTGTAAGCATTAATTTTACTCTTCCTTTCACAATTAAATCAAGAAATTCATTTCTAGAAATTTTTGATTCCTTAAGCCATTCCACAATACTACGTTCATATGGTAGTGTTATGTAAATAGTTTCGAATAAAAAAAGATGGTTTCTTAAGTCAATATTTTTAAAAGAACTGTAATCAACGTAACAAGAATATTCGTTAGGATTAAAAAAATAAAGATCTGTTTTTTTGAATGAGCCGTCAAAAATATTATCAATTTTATCAAACCATAATGTTTCATCACGCTTAGAGAAATCATTATTATAATGATTTTTTAACTTAGTAGCTTCAATTGTCTGAATGGGGTTTTCACTCAGTAATTTTATCAGATACTTCGTCTATTATTTCAAATTTTACAGGCATTTTCAAGCCTTCCAAAAAATTTTCAAGCAACTTTCTATCCCCTGTACTCAAGAAGTGATGGAATTTACCCTTAGGAATTTCTTCAATATACCTTTTAGTATAAATATTTACAGTCCTATTGTGGGACTGTTCAATCTTCAAAAAGTTGATTTTTGGAAATTTTGCTAATATAACATTTGAAAGCATATTGAGTGTCATTCCGATACCTTCAAAACCTTTTGATATTTCGTTATCTGGTATTTGTGGAATTTTTTCAATGTAATTGTTGGGATGTTCTTGTGTTAAAATAACAGGAGCTGTCATCATTTTAATTGAATAATCAAAATCTTTTTGAAATTGCTCAAAATCTCCATCAAATCCCTCACAATAAATTTCAAAAATATTTGCCTCTATACGGTAGATTATAGTAATTAAATCAGGGTATTCTGTACGAAGGTACAAATCAGTTCTTCTAACCATTCCAGAAGCATCCATTTCCATATAAAATAATTTTAGAAGTAATTTATTTATTTTTAATTATTCTTTAAATGTCAAACCCAGCTTCAATTATAAATTTTTGAAGTAGATTGTGCAACTTAATATTTAGTTTGAAAGCTGGTATAGAAACACCATCAATTTTTTTAAAATATTTTTTTGCCTTTGATTTGATTTGGTCGTCTGTAGCATTGTAGTGTTATTCTGTGATATCTTTTAGTATCCTCTAACTTTGAATTAATTTAAAGTTGACCTCCAACACCTTTAAACTTCTCTATAAATGTGGCTATTTTTTGAAAAACACTTTGTTTCTTTGTTAAATACTGAGGATTTAAAGGACTCATTTTAGGTAAAATGGCATTTAGTTCTGTACCGTTCTCATTAGCAAATTCACGCTTCAAAGATGCCGAAATGTATCGTTTTGCTTCGTCTTCATTTAAGTTCTCCTCTGTAATTAATTCCGAAGCCTCTTTTTTCTGTTTATCTTGGGCATATTTGAAGAATGAATCTATAACATTCGCTTTATCTTGAATGGTTTCGAGGTCTGTTTCATTTATAAAATCTACCACTAAACTTTCTTTTGCTCTGTTGCCTATACTAGCGCGAATCACCCTGCGGATTTCTTCTATCAAGGTGGCTTTATCTTTATTCTTTTTATTATGATTAAAAATCAATTCAAGAATATAATCAAGGTTAATTTCTTGAGATTTAAGCAAGTCTATTTCAAATACTACATCGTCCCAGTCGATTATAGATTCTTCTGATTCTTTGCCACTTTTTTCACGTCTTAACCAATCACGAATATCATTATAGGTAGAGCGATAATCTTGAATAGTACGTTCTGGCAGCAAGTTTATCTCATGCATTATTGCGATGTCTTTGTCTGTTACAAAGTACGTTTCTTTAAATACTTCAAGAGCTTCAGTGTCATTTACATCTATTGTTTGAAATGCTTTTAAATTGGTAAACTCATCGTAATTCTGCAGAATGTTTTCTACTCGCAAATATTCTCCAAATAGTTTTGAGAACTCTTTTTTATCTTTTTCCGTTACTATTTCATCGGGATTCGGGAACTTTTCATTTAAGTCTTTGACCACATCCTTGAAACCTCTGCGTGCTTGTCCCGTTGCAATATCTGTAAAGCCTTCCAAATATTCTTTATAGCTCTTTTCGAGGACTACATTTTTAGTGTTTTTGTCTCCAAATAGCGTTATAGCATCAATAGTTGCCGTTTCTAAATCTCTGAAAGTGATAATATTTCCAAAGGTTTTTGTGGCATCATAAATACGGTTGGTACGTGAAAAAGCTTGCATTAATCCATGATAACGCAGGTTCTTATCGACAAATAATGTATTCAATGTTGGTGCATCAAAACCAGTTAGGAACATACCTACTACAATGATTAGGTCAACTTCTTTACTCTTTACACGTTTGGCAAGGTCACGATAATAGTTTTGAAACTCATTGCTTTCAACTCCAAAACTGGTTTTAAACATTGCATTATAGTCATTTATTGCTGCAGATAAAAATTCTTTGGCACTGCTATCCATTGCCGATGGTTCAAAGTTTTCATCGACTATTTCACCAATAGCACTTTGTTCTTCATTAGCAGCATAAGAGAATATGGTTGCAATTTTTAATGGCTTTTCACTGTCTTTTTGAAGACGGTTTAATTCTTCGTAGTAACATTTAGCTGCATCAACACTACTCACGGCAAACATGGCGTTAAAACCTTTGTTGCTTCCTTGATTTCTATGTGTCTTTATTCTGTAATTCTTTAGAATGTATTGCGCAATTTCTTTGATACGACCGGGATGCAAAAATGCCTTTTTATTTTCAGCGGCACTTAATTTTTTTTCATCTTGTTCTGCTTCTATGCTCTTAAAATGAGGACGAACATCATTGTAATCTACTTTGAATTTTAGTACTTTTTCATCTCTGATTGCATCGGTTATTACATAAGAGTGTAATTCACGACCAAACACACTTGCTGTTGTTTCTGCACCCAAAGCATTTTCTGGAAAGATTGGCGTACCCGTGAAACCAAATTGATAGAATTTTTTGAACTTTTTATTGAGGTTCTTTTGTGCTTCTCCAAACTGCGAACGATGTGCTTCATCAAAAATGAAAACCACTTGTTTTTGATAAATGGCTAAATCACTCTCTGTTTTCATTAAGTTATTCAGCTTTTGAATGGTTGTGACAATAATCTTATTGTCTTCTTTTTCAATGTTTCTTTTCAAACCTGCCGTACTATCTGAGCCGTTGACACTATCAGGAGAAAAGCGTTGGTATTCTTTCATAGTTTGAAAGTCCAAATCTTTGCGATCTACCACAAAGAACACTTTGTCAATAAAATCCAATTGTGTTGCTAATCGAGCTGCTTTAAAACTGGTCAATGTTTTCCCTGAACCTGTGGTATGCCAAATATAACCACCGCTTTCTACTTTAGACCAACTTTTAGCTTGAAAGGAACTTGAAATTTTCCATAGCATTCTTTCTGTTGCTGCAATTTGATAGGGTCTCATGATAAGCAACGTATCACTTGTGTCAAAAACCGAATAGGTAAGCAATACATGTAATAAAGTGTGTTTTTGAAAAAAGGTGGTCGTAAAATCTTTAAGGTCTTTAATCAATGTATTATCGGCTTTTGCCCAGTTCATGGTAAAGTCAAAGCTGTTTTTATTACGCTCAACGGTGTTGGCAAAATAGCGGCTGTCTGTTCCGTTGGAAATCACAAAAATCTGCAAGTATTTAAAAAGAGAATTAGTACTGTTAAGACTTTCTTTGGTATAGCGATGCACTTGGTTAAATGCCTCACGAATTGCTACACCACGTTTCTTTAGCTCTACTTGTACCAAGGGCAAGCCATTGACTAAAATAGTAACATCATACCGATTGGCATGCGTACCTTTTTGTTCAAATTGCTTAATTACCTGTACTTTATTACGCGCAACGTTATTTTTATCTACTAAGTAAATGTTTTGGATATGACCAGCATCAAAAACAAAATCGTAGATATAATTTTCATGAATTTTTCTTGTTTTTTCAACGAGGTTATCGCTTGGTTTATCCAAATATTCCTCTACAAAACGAGCCCATTCGCTATCTGAAAATTCCATATTGTTCAGCGCTTGCAATTGTACTCTTACATTAGCCATCATGGCCTCGATAGTATTTAGGTTCGGATTTTCATACCCTTGATTGATTAAATCTTGGATAAATTCTTTCTCAAGAGCTGCTTCCGTTTGATAAACCGCAGGTGGCTCATTTACCTCTGAATACTTGGTGTATTTATCTAAAACAATAAAATTATTCGATTCTGCTATGGTTTTATACTGTGGAGAACTCATATCGTTATTTTTTTAATTTCTTGGCAGTAGTATCTATTTGTTTTATAAAATCTTTTTCGGCATTTGAAAGCTCATTTTTGGTTTGCTCTTTGTATTTACCATATTCTAGATGTGCTTTATCTAATGCTTTTTGATGGCTAATCGTTCCTGAATGGGTCAAAATTTCACTTCCAGTCATGTTTATAAAGTCGTCTAAACGGTTTATCCAATCTTTCATATACATTGGTTTTCTGTTAAGGGCTTGCAATTCTGCTAATTCTAAATAAGCCGTTACCATTCGGTTGAGTATATCTAATTCTTTTTCGTTTAAATAGTTTTTAGCTACCTCAATTTCTTTTTTTGTTGGTTTTTCTCCTTTAAAATTGGTTAACCCTAAATTAGGTTTAGTAGCATCAATGCGTTTATAAATAGTTTCGGCTGCTGTTTCTCCGTGTGCTGCCCAATGCATTTTGTTTTGTACCGTTTTAAAAAACAGTAATGAAACCTCAGCTTTTCCATCATAATCTATACTTGTGGCATAAATATCGAGTACTTTTCGCCAAAACACTTTTTCAGAGGAGCGAATATCCCTAATTCTTGCTAATAACTCATCAAAGTAGTTGCCACCGCCTGCTTCTTTCAATAGATCGTCA
>CAILTC010000263.1 GCA_903837025.1 uncultured Bacteroidota bacterium
ATGCAAACTGTACAATGTGCAACTTTTCATTTAAATACAACTGATGTTGATATCAATGCCGCTGGTAATGTTAATAATTCATATGGGTCCGTGAATCAGTATAAAAATGATACTACTTGGTATAATGTAAGTTTGAAAACTATATTAGGTGATATGTATGACGAGTATGATAGGTTTAATATTAAATTATCTAGTGTTATGTATGGGGCTATTGCAACACCATCGGTATATCCAAGTTCTCTTTTATTAAAAATTAATATTGTTGGGTTACCATTTTCTAATTGTACATATCATAGTTATACAAATTCAAATTCACAAGTATGTACAATGGGTTCATTAACATTAGGCATAAACGGTACTCAAATATACTATAATGATGATAATGTTTTTACAATTGAAAAGCCACCTGCAACATGTAATATTAGAATATATTTAACTACTATGGGCGACAATGTACCTAATTGGAATCAGTTAGGCCCGCAAATGGACTTTTATTTCAGAATCTATGGTATTAAAAAACATCTCTGTTAAATTAAAATAAATATTCCCTTTAGGAAGATTTATTATTTTTCAAATTCTTTGAAAAAAATAAATATCTATACTTATAATATATATGATAAAACTTGATTATGTTAAAGTTGAAAACAAACTGAAAGTACAACAATATAATAGTGAATTATTTGCTATTATTGTTGCCAAGATAAAAGAAATTGAAGGCTATGACAAACTTAGATTTGATAATGAACTGCTGAAATTTGTTTGTGTGTGTATAGAAAATGGAGTTAATGAAAATAGTAAAAAAAAGACGGATAAGAAACAACTAGCAATGAATATAATGACCACTGTTTTTACAATGAATGATGCTGAGAAATTAATTGTTCATAATGCTATTGACTTCTTATGTGATAATAATATGATAATCAAATACTCGGGCTTTAAAAAATATACGAGCATAATAGGCTCTTATTTAAAGTCCAAGTTGTGAGACAAATTTACAACCTTAAACAGCTTGGTCAGTCAAATTATTCAAATGAAATTCCAAGGCTTTATATACAAATTATTAGTTGCTAAGATTGGACTTAATCCGGTCATAGTTGGTATTATTTTAATTATTTTGTAAGATGAATAATTAAAATATGTGTGTGTCTTACATGCTGTGTGTGTGTCTTGTTTTTGGTAAGTAAAAAATATTTGCAGCCATTCAAATGTGAACGAATAAATAGTTAAATAAATAGTTAAAAATAACTATTTATTTAACTATTTTGACTGAACGAGGCGGCTGTCTCGTCTCGTCAGTCAGAATATTTTTTTGAGGTTTTCTGCAGCCATTTTTAAAAAGTTGAAAATTTTACAACTATGAAGATCAATTATTGTATCCACACAGTCAGTTTCATGAAAAAATAAAACGACAAACACACCGCCTCGACGACTGTGAAAAAAAAGCAATAAAATAAATTTATCAGATAGAATTACAACTTGTTCATTTATTAATAGTTTTTCAAATAGTAAATCAATATTTCTTACCAACTCATAAACAAGATATATGATTAAAACAAATTATCAAAAATATTGAAAATCGCTTAAGAAAATCCAAATTTCATCAAAAAAATATTTTTCTCCAAAAGCTCCCAAATTTTTTATATGAGTAGATATTGATTTATATTTTATTAATATAGTCTTTAAAAGTTCTTAAAAGTTTGTTTTGATATCATTTAGCGCTCGCGGGTATTGTACCTCTAATTTCGTGAAAACTATCATTATTTATAAAATTTCCATATTTACATTTTTCTTTTAACTCTGTGAACCTTTGGTAATCAAATTGCCAGTTGCTATACATCAACGCCATCTTGCTTTTCAACGCGGTATTCTCTTTCTCTAGTTCCTGGATTCTTATTTTAAGGTCAATTAATTGGTTTTCCATATAATATTAAATTAGATATTAATTTAATATTATGTTTTCTTTTAAACTTTCTCACAGGAATTTGTATAGATACCAAAAGCTTGATTAGCTCTTGTAATCCTTGCCAGTATTGCATCTTCTTTATTTGTAAAACTTCCTAAATGTACGAGTATACCATCAATTCTGATATATGCATGCCATTTATTTTTAATACGAATCACTCCTTTTTGACCACTTGTATTATTTATATTTAGTTTTCTATTTTGTTGATTCTCATTTTTTGTCGCATATCTTAAGTTGGTTAAGTTATTATTTAACCGATTATTATCAATATGATCTACACATGACTTATCATCTGGATTTTCTAAAAATGTTTCAGCAACAAGTCTATGAATTCTTTTTGTTACACGTTTGCCAGCAAAATATAATTCAACTTTACAATATCCACCCGTGCCATACCCAAGATTTAATATTTTATTAGTTTTTATAACTCTAACATTACCCATATTAGAAACTTCATAATTTTCAAAATCA
>CAILTC010000264.1 GCA_903837025.1 uncultured Bacteroidota bacterium
GTTTAAAAAAATCACTTCAAAATTCCTGCTTTATAAGTCGCAATGGCTCTATCTCTGGCAAAAGCATGTTCTACCATGGGTTTTCCGTATCCCAAATCGAATTCAGGAATCCATTTTCGAATATAAATTCCTTTTTCATCGAATTTCTTGAGTTGAATTTCGGGATTGAAAACCCTAAAATAAGGCACAGCATCGCAACCCGTTCCGGCAGCCCATTGCCAATTTCCTACATTAGCAGACAACTCAAAATCTAATAATTTCTCGGCAAAATAGGCTTCGCCCCATTGCCAGTTAATCAATAAATGCTTGCACAAGAAACTCGCCACCACCATTCGCACCCGATTGTGCATATATCCGGTTTCATTCAATTCGCGCATTCCGGCGTCAACCATAGGATATCCGGTAGTTCCCGAACACCAACGTTTGAAATCTTCTTCATTATTGCGCCACTGAATTCCGTCATAAGCCGATTTGAAATTATTTGTAACCACCTTTGGAAAACTGAATAAAATTTGCATGAAAAATTCTCTCCAAATCAATTCACTCAAAAAAACTTCATTTTTATTCGAAGCCCAGTGTACTAATTTTCGAATGCTTACGGTTCCAAAACGCAGATGAGGCGAAAGATGGGTTGTACTATCTAAAGCTGGAAAATCACGAGTTTGGTGGTAATTAGCAACGTTTTTTAAGTTGTGTGGGATAACTTTTATAGGACTTTCTTCGAAACCGATTTGTTCCAAAGTAGGGAAAGCAAAGCTGTTTTTATCAAAATTAGAAAACAAATCCGTGGCGTCATATTCAGGAATCTGAGGTGTCGATTTGTATTTTTCCAACCACTTATTTTTATAAGGCGTATAAATCGTATAGGGCAATCCATCGGCTTTTGTAATTTCTTTTTCTTCGAAAATTACTTGGTCTTTAAATGAAAAACAAGCTGTTTTATTGGCTTCCAAAACTTCGCTAATAGCCAAATCTCTTTTGATGGCAAATGGCTCATAATCCTTATTAAAGAAAACTTCCTTAACATCAAATTCTTGAATAAGTGCTTGCCAAACTTCTTGAGTTTTTCCTTTTTTTACCAAAAGAGAACTCCCCATTTCCTGCAATTTCTTATTTATTTTCGAAAGTGAATCATGAATAAAACCAACTCGAGGATCGTTTTTTGGTAAACTATCTAAAATATTTTCGTCGAAAATAAACAATGGAATAACCGGATATTTTGATTCCAAAGCGTGTAACAAACCTACATTATCTTCTAATCGCAAATCTCTCCTGAACCAGAAAAAGGTTATTCCTTGTTTATTCATTATTTCGAATTGAAAATTTCGTCCACTTTAATCACTCTATGATTAAAAATTTCCTTCAACTTATTTTTCACCATAAGCGAATTCATAATTCGACCAATAAAACCTAATGGCAAGGCATAATGAACCACATCGGTCATTTTTGTTCCGTTTTCCGTTGGCTCAAAAAAGTGTTTGTGATGCCAAAGAGCGTAAGGACCAAAACGTTGCTCATCAATAAAATAACTATTTTCTTTCACGAAAGTGATTTCGGTTACCCAAGTCAACTTTAAACCCAACAACGGCGATACTTTATACTGGATTATTTGTCCGGCATACATCGATTTATTGTCGAAATCCGTTATTTGAAAACCCATTGTTTCAGGAGTTATTTTTTGTAAATTTCTCGGACTCGAGAAAAAAGCCCAACATTCTTCGACAGTTGCGTTTATATGCTGAACCGTTTCTTTTTTATATACTTTCATTTTTTTGTTTTTCTATTTTTTGAATCAAAACCAAACTCATCAAGAGCATAGTAAATGCGTAACCTATATCTTCAATTGGGATGGTTCCAAGTCTTATTCCTAAGTTTTGAGCGTTGTTATAAATCACTACCGGTTCATCAATAAAACTTCCCGTAAGAATTCCGTTGACCACTGAAAAAGGAACTAGAATAATCAGGAATGTAATAAAAAAAGTATTCAGAATATGAGGAACTTTAAAAAATGTATAGGTTAAAACCATTACCAAAACACTGTAATTTATCGCTGTATATAATTGATCATAATGCAAAATAATAGTTGGCAAAAGTATTATTATAAGCAACCCATAAATACTCCGCACCGTTTTGTCTGATAAGGAAACCTTTGGATAAAAATAATGAAAAGCAAAGTGTATAAAAATACTCGAATACGGAATGCAGATAAAAAAGAGCCATTCTTCTATGGGCAAACCAAATAATTCTATTCCGGAATGATACCGAGGATTAAAACGCCAAACACCTATTTTCGTGAAGATTATATCCCAAATTATAAAGAAAACTGCCGTCATAAAAATAGATAAAAAAACAGATTTCCATCGTTTTATATATTTCATTCTGCTTTCGAAACTATACAGAAACGGAATCAAAAATGAAGCGATATTTAAAAAAAAATATAAGGACATATTATTTTATAACAAATAGTTAATCATTTAAGACAAAGATAAACATACAATTAGCGTCATTTAGACAAATGAGACCAGAGAGCTTGCTCAAATAAGAGAAGTAAATCACATAACGAGAGCAACTAATGTGATTTTTGCTTCGTCGAAATGACAAATGGATATTAAAATTTGAAATATTTCAAAGGGACAAATAACATCCCGAAACACTCACCTTCGTGTTTTCCTAAATGCTTATGATGCACTTTATGCCCTTTTCGCAAACCCAATAAATAGTTGTTTTTGGTATTTTTTAAGAATTTAAAACGTTGATGAATCATGATATCATGCACAATAAAATAGCTCATTCCGTAAGCAAAAATTCCTAAACCAATGAAAAATCGATAATCAAAATCTGCCTCGGAACCATAATAAAACAACAGAATACTTGGTATGGCAAAAATCACAAAAAAAGCATCATTACGTTCGAAAATATGTGCATATTTTGGCTGATGATGATCTTCGTGCAAGTACCACAAGAAACCGTGCATCACAAATTTATGAGTGCACCAAGTTACGCATTCCATAAGTAGATAAGTAGCTAAAAAAATAAAAAAAGATATCATTTTAAGACATTTAAAAGGTGAAATTAATTTTGAAATTTATACTAATTTCAATTTGTAAGATACGAATGAATTGGCAAACAAGCGCGCTTTTGTATAATTAGAAACTCGAATTCTTTCGTTTCCAATTTTATGATAAGGTGTGTTTTCCAACTTCTTTAATAATTTTTTATAATAAACATAAGCGGTATAAACTCCGAATTTAGCCTCCATTGGTAATTTTTGAATCCCTTGAAAAGCAATTCTAAAATCTTCTTCTATCTCTTTAATAATTGAATTTTTAGCATTTTCATCAAAAGATTTTAAATCAAATCCCGGGAAATAATTACGATTCAAAACCAGATTATCATCTTTTAAATCCCTCAAGAAATTAACTTTCTGAAAAGCCGAACCCAATCGCATGGCTTCGTTTTTTAGCTCCTCATATATAGTGTCATTCCCATTAACAAAAACTTTCAAACACATCAGCCCAACTACATCGGCGGATCCATAAATATATTCTTGATATTCTTCAGTGTTATTATAGTCCGACTTCACCAAATCCATTTTCATACTTTTTAGAAAAGACTGAATCAAATCATCAGAAATAGAGTATTTTTTTACTGTATATTGAAATGAATTCAGAATTGGATTCAAACTAATACCTAATTTTTGAGCTTTGTAATATTCCTTTTCAAAATCATTTATCAAACTTTCTTTGTCGAAACCATGAAAAGAATCTACAATTTCGTCCGCAAAACGAACAAAACCATATATGCTATAAATGGCATCACGAATACTTGGCGAAAGCATATAAACGGCCATCGAAAAAGAAGTGCTATAGCTTTTTGTTACCAAAACACTGCATTTGAAAGACACATCATCAAATAATTTTTTCATAATTTCTATTTATTTGAAAGTTGTTTTGTTATTAAATCCGAAACTATTTTACCCGATATTATAGAAGGAGGCACTCCTGGACCAGGAACCGTTAATTGTCCTGTAAAGAATAAATTCTTGACTTTTTTACTCTTAATTTTTGGTCTTAAAAAGGCCGTCTGCGTCAAAATATTAGCTAATCCGTAGGCGTTTCCTTTATACGAATTATAGTCTTTGACAAAATCATTTACACAATAACTTTCTTTAAAAAGTATATTTTCTGTTACTTTTTGATTGGTCAATTGCTCGAATCTACGGATGATATTTTCGAAATATTCCGCTCTAATTTCAGGTGTATCTTCAATTCCGGGTGCAATTGGAATTAGAAATATTCCTGCTTCCTTCCCTTTTGGAGCTACAATAGAATCGGTTTTACTAGGGAAACTGGCGTAAAATAATGGTTTTTCAGGCCATTTTGGATCATCGTAAATATCCTTAGCATGCACATCAAAATCAGTGTCAAAAAACAATGTATGATGGGAAACATTCTCTATTTTTTTATCAAAACCGACATAAAAAAGTAATGATGAAGGGGCAAAAACTTTTGTATCCCAATATTTTTCGGAATAGCCACGATATTCTTTATCTAATAAAGTTTCGGTGTGATGATAATCAGCGCCACTTAAAACAATATCTGATTTAATTATATTACCGTTTGAAATCACACTTTTCACAGTGCCATTTTCGACCAAAATTTTCACCACATTTTGATTAGTTTCAATTTTCACTCCCAATGATTCGGCAAGATTTACCATGGCGTTAACCACTTCGTACATTCCTCCTTGAGGATGCCAAGTTCCCAAGCCAAAATCGGCGTAATTCATGAAACTATAAAAAGATGGCGTATTCGAAGGTTTTGCACCAAGAAACAAAACAGGAAATTCCATTATTTGTCTCAATTTATGACTTTTAATTCTTTTTCTAACCGAAGTTCGAATAGTCGTAAAAAACTCATTCACTTTTTTTATCGTGACCGGAGTGATCAATTCGGTTATTGAAATTCCGGGACGATAAACCAAATCTTTGATGGCAACATCATAATTAAATTTGGCATTTTTCAAAAACAAGTCCAAATGCTTAGCACTGCCGGTTTCTTCCTTTTCGAAAATAGTGAGAATATCAGGAAGGTTATCCGGAATTTCAATCGAATCTAAAGTATCGAAATACACTTCATAAGCAGGATTCAGTTTTTCTAAGGTATAATAATCCGAAGGCTTCTTTCCGAAATCGGAGAAAAATTTCTCAAATACATCTGGCATCCAATACCAAGTTGGACCAATGTCAAAAGTAAAGCCGTCTTTAGTAAGTTGCCTTGCTCTACCGCCAACAGTAGCGTTCTTTTCGAGAATTGTAACATCAAAACCTTCCTTCGCTAAATAGCAAGAAGCTGCTAAAGCGGAGAATCCTGAACCGATAATTGTGATTGTTTTTTTCATTTGTTTAACAAATATACAATAAAGTTAAACAAAATAAAAA
>CAILTC010000265.1 GCA_903837025.1 uncultured Bacteroidota bacterium
GTATCGAAAAGACAGAACAGGGAATCTTGATGAAGTTTTTATCGAACAAATTGCCAAACTTCAAAAAGATTACGAAGTCATTGTAAAGCGAAAAGAAGCGATTTTAAAATCGATTGATGAACAAAACGCACTTTTGCCGGAATTAGAAAAAAAAATTCAACAAAGCTTCGATTTACAGGAATTGGAGGATTTTTATTTGCCTTATAAAAAGAAGAAAAAAACCCGCGCCGATGTCGCTCGGGAAAACGGATTAGAACCGCTGGCCAAAATCATTATGGCGCAAAATAATGAGGATGTCGATTTTATTTCTACCCAATATTTGAACGATAAAGTGCCCAACGAAGATCAAGCTTTGCAAGGCGCACGCGACATTATTGCCGAATGGATCAACGAAAATATTTATGTCCGCAAGCAATTGCGAAGACTTTTTCAGCGCAAAGCAACCATAACAACTAAAGTTGTGAAAGCTAAAAAAGACGAGGAGAAAGCCAAAAAATTCGACCAATATTTCGATTGGTCAGAGCCATTAACAAAAGCGCCTTCGCACCGATTGTTGGCAATGCTTCGGGCCGAAAACGAAGGCTTTATCAAGTTTAAAATCGAAGTCGAAAACGAGGAAGCCATTGATATGATTGATGAGTTAATCATCAAAAACAAAAAAAATACCACGCCACATTTACAATTAGCCATCGAAGACAGTTATAAAAGATTGCTAAATCCTGCAATTTCAAACGAAGCTTTGCAAGAAGCCAAAGCCAAGGCAGATGCCAATTCTATTCAGGTTTTTGCCAATAATTTAGGGCAATTATTGTTAGCGCCGCCTTTGGGCGAAAAAAGAATTCTGGCAATTGATCCAGGATTTCGCTCGGGTTGCAAAGTGGTTTGTCTGGACGAAAAAGGGGATTTGTTGTATAACGAAAATATTTATCCGCATGCGCCACAGAACGAAACGGCGATGGCGATGAAAAAAATCCGTTCGATGGTCAATGCGTATCAGATTGATGCCATTTCTATTGGGAACGGAACCGCATCGAGAGAAACCGAATTCTTCATTAAAAAAATTGCTTTCGATAAACCAGTTCAAGTTTTCATCGTTTCTGAGGCAGGTGCTTCGGTATATTCGGCTTCGAAAATTGCCAGAGAAGAATTTCCCAATTATGATGTTACGGTTCGTGGCTCGGTTTCTATCGGAAGGCGACTTTCGGATCCGTTGGCCGAATTGGTCAAAATCGATCCAAAAGCCATTGGCGTAGGCCAATATCAGCATGATGTAGATCAAACCAAGCTTAAAGAAGAATTAGATAATACGGTGATTCGTTGCGTAAATTCGGTTGGGATAAACATTAACACGGCGAGCAAGCATTTGCTAAGTTATGTGAGTGGAATAGGAGAGAAGCTGGCCGAAAATATTGTTCAATATCGCTCGGAAAACGGTCCTTTTGAAAATAGAAAACAGTTGAAAAAAGTACCGCGATTAGGCGAAAAAGCCTATCAACAAGGAGCTGCTTTTATCCGAATTTCGAATGCCAAAAACCCGTTAGACAATTCGGCGGTTCATCCCGAAGCCTACCCAATCGTTGAGAAAATGGCAAAGGATTTGAAGTTTTCACTTCTAGATTTAATAGGAAACAAGGAGAAAATTTCACAAATAAAACCAGAAAATTATATTACTTCAGAAATCGGAATTTTAGGAATAAAAGATATTATCAAAGAGCTCGAAAAACCAGGTTTAGATCCTAGAAAAGCAGCCCAAGTATTCGAATTTGATCCCAATGTAAAAACAATTAAAGACTTGAAAACGGGAATGATTTTGCCAGGAATTGTCAATAACATTACCAATTTTGGTTGTTTTGTCGATCTTGGAATAAAAGAAAGTGGTTTGGTTCATATTTCGCAACTCAAAGCCGGTTTTGTGAGCGATGTAAATGAAGTGGTCAAATTACATCAGCACGTTCAGGTCAAAGTGACCGAGGTTGACGAGGAGAGAAAGAGAATCCAGTTGACGATGGTTATTTAAAATAAAAAAGGCAGTTTCAAAATTTTGAAACTGCCTTTTTTTAACAAATTTTATTTTTATAACTGAATAACTCCACCTAAATTATAGGAATATCCTGTGTTTTTAATTATGTCTGAAGAAAAGTTATTAATATTAGTAAGACCATCGAAAAACTGTGCATCAAGTAAAAGCCCAAATTTCTTTGTAATTTCAATTTTATAACCTATTCCATACGTTAACCCTAATTGAAAAGATTTTATATCTGAACTTGAAAGATTATATTCTGCTACAGGAGTAACCGTTTTTGCACTTGATAGAAATGAAGGACTGAATCCAAAATTCAAATTCCATTTTCGGGTACTGCCAAAGTGCCAATTGGCATTAACTGGAATACTCAAATAATTTAATTTATCTTCTAATAACTGATTGTTATTATTAGCATAACTACCACCCATTTTGTCAGCAATTATTCCTGAACGTAAACTCCATCTATTGTTGAAATAATAATCAACAGTTGCGCCTAATTCTACTCCTGAATTTGAATTAGTACTATTTTTTCCATTTTGTTCTGAAAATCCCGAAAAACCAATTTTTGGAGTAATTTCAACGCTTCCTTTTTCTTTACTTTGAGCATTTGCAAATCCAATAGTTGCGATAGTAACTATCGACAATATAATTTTTTTCATGTATTTTTTAAGTTAAAATTAACAAATCAAATCTACTGAAAATTTCTAACAAAAAAGGAATTATTTATATAGTTATATTTCAAAAATTGAGTTGATTTCAAATTTTTGGTGGTGATTAATAATACGTTTTTGTCGGAAGTTTATAAAAATGAAAATTCCAAACCCAAGGATACTATTGACTGGAGTTTGGAATTTTTTACGTTGAATACTAAAGAAATTTATTCTTTCTTTTCTTCTTCTTTTTTATCAGCTGGTTTTTCGTCTTCTTTAGCGGCATTTTTGAATTCTTTAATTCCGCTACCTAAACCTTTCATTAATTCTGGAATTTTTTTACCTCCAAAAAGTAATAAAGCAATTGCCAATACAACAACAACATGTGATGGAGATAAGTTTAAAAAAATGATTAGAAAATTCATGATTCCTGTAAATTAAATTATTATTACGCAAATTTATAAAAATAATTCGACAAAACTATTTTTGATAACAAAGAAAGATAATATTGACGTTTCAAATCCATGCATAACTAAGTTTTTAAATTATTATATTTGTAGAATAAACTTTAATCGATGTCTGAAAAGAGGCTTAAAATAAGAAAACTACATAATAAATTATTTACAAAAAACCGATTGGTTATTTTGAATGAGGAAACATTTGAAGAAATTTTTTCTTTCAAATTAAATCTAATGAATGTTTTTATATCAGTTACCGTTGGTGCTATTTTGCTGATTTCATTCACTACTTATGTCATTGCTTTTACCCCTTTGCGAGAGTTTATCCCGGGTTATTCTTCTTCTAAATTGAAAAAAGATGCGACAGAATTAGCCTTAAAATCAGATTCATTATCTGCAGCTTTAAAAAAAAATGAGGCTTATATAAAATCAATTCAAAGAGTATTAACTGGCGACTTAGACTATGCAAAATTCAATAAAGATTCTATTCTTGTTGAAAAAGATGCTGCGCCTTCAAAAGTTGATTTATCCCCTTCAAAAGAAGAATTAGCGTTAAGAAACGATGTAGCTAAAGAGGATAAAACCAAGGAACAAAATCATTCAAAAAAGAAGCCTAAAAAACACTAAAACATAACTTATAAATGTCTTTAAAATCTTTTTTTGCTAAAATTTTTGCCAATAAAATCTATCAAAAAACACAACTTTGGGCCAATAATCCAATAGAAACGCAACGTAAAGTTTTCGAAGATTTAATCCGTCAAGCAAAAAACACAAATTTTGGTATAGACCATCATTTTGCCCAAATAAAAACAACAGAAGATTTTGCCAAAAACGTACCCGTTCGCGATTATGAAGCCTTGAAATCCTATATTGAAAAGGTGGTAAAAGGCGAGGAAAATATTCTCTGGAAAGGCAAACCCATTTATTTTGCCAAAACTTCAGGAACCACTTCGGGAGCAAAATATATTCCGCTTACTAAGGAATCGATGCCGTTTCATATTGAAGCTGCTCGAAATGCTATTTTGCATTATATTCACGAAACAGGAAATGCCGATTTTGTCGATGGAAAAATGATTTTCCTTCAAGGAAGTCCAATATTGGAAGAAAAAAATGGAATACAATTAGGAAGATTATCCGGAATTGTGGCACATTTTGTTCCAAAATATCTCCAAAAAAACCGATTACCATCGTGGGAAACCAATTGTATTGAGGATTGGGAAACGAAAGTAAATATGATTGTCGAAGAAACTTATGACCAGAATATGACGGTGATTTCTGGAATTCCGTCATGGGTGCAAATGTATTTCGAAAAACTGCATCAAAAAGGAGGGAAGCTTGTGGGCGAAATTTTCAAAAATTTCAATTTGTTCATTTATGGTGGCGTAAATTATGAACCTTATCGCGCTAAATTTGAAAACCTCATAGGCCGAAAAGTTGATAGCATCGAATTATTTCCTGCTTCGGAAGGATTTTTTGCCTACCAAGATTCGCAAAAGGAGAAAGGAATGTTGCTATTGTTGAATGCTGGAATTTTTTATGAATTTATAAAAAGTGATGAATTTCATACCGAAAAACCAAGGCGTTTTACCATTGGCGAAGTCGAATTAGGAATTAATTATGTGTTGATAATTTCTACCAATGCCGGACTTTGGGGTTATAACATAGGCGACACTGTTCAGTTTACGAGTTTGACGCCATATCGAGTTATTGTGTCGGGAAGAATCAAACATTATATTTCGGCTTTTGGCGAACATGTGATTGGCAAAGAAGTCGAAAGCGCTTTGCAAGAAGCAATAATTGGCACCAATATACGCATTAACGAATTTACTGTTGCTCCACAAATTACACCAAAGGAAGGTTTGCCGTATCACGAATGGTTTATCGAGTTCGAAAATGAACCCGAAAATTGGGAGGTGTTTACGGAAGCTTTAGATAATGCCATGCGCCAACAAAATATGTATTACGATGATTTGATTGTTGGAAATGTATTGAGAAAAGTGGTTGTCACCAAAGTAGCTAAAAACGGGTTTCAAGATTACATGAAATCTATTGGAAAATTGGGCGGACAAAATAAAATTCCAAGGTTGAGCAATGATCGGAAAATAGTTGATTTATTGAACAAGATATAAAAGGCTTATATTTACAGGTTACAAAATAAAATGTGATGAAAGAAATTAGAAACATATCAAGATCAAGAGCTCAGGAATCTTCGGCGGCAATTGAAAAAATGTATATCACAATGCGCCATTTATTTAACCGTGGTTTTTACAAACCAATGGGTGTTTCGGGCGAAACATTACGGGAAGCATTGCTTTCGTTGCGACCAGAAATCTATGGAAATCTAGGCGAAGAAAAAGTAGAATTAAGCGGACTTTTGTATGTTATTGAGCGTCTTCCGACAGGAATTGAAGAATGTAGATTTATCAATTTAACTTCGGACGAAGGCTATTCTAAATCCCATTTTCAGGCAATTGTTCCTCCAAAAAGGCGACGAAATTGTTATCGAATCGACGAAGAACAAATGAATGTTGAAATTACCCGAGGACGTTCTGATATTTATGATATTTTGACCCATTTGACTTTTATTTTTATCGAATCGCATAAAATTAAAAATAGAGTTTTATTGGATGAAGGAGGCGAAGTTTCTCGCGATTGGCAAAAACTGGAATTGGCAGTTTCCCAAAAGAAAAAGCTCACCCAAATAGAAAAAGAAAAAGCAGTTTCGCACGCTGCCAATATTCTTGGAAGAACATTTATCGAAGTTTTAGACATTTATGACGCTTTTGGATCGGAGTTAGCCCCAGATCGATTCTTACATATAATTTTTTGGTTAGGAAAATTAGCGATTGAGGAAGTTGTAGCCGATAATAAAAGAACCATAACTTTCAGCCCAATTTTAAGAGAACGATTAGGACATCATATTCACGGAGAAATTTGGGCAACAAATATTAAGGAAGTATTAAATGAAAACAAGCTTTTAGAGCGACCGATTCACGTGATTAGTGCCAATATGCACAGCGTGATGAACTCTGTTTTTGCTACATCGGTTTTGAAAACGAAGTTTAAGGATAAATCTGATTTTTTTATTTATGAAGAATTGAGCAAATCCGGTGCGAATGAAGTTAGAGATCAAGTTGAGGAATATGCAAAACAGCACGGAATGATTGCTGTTCCTGACGATTCTGGAACTAATATTGATGTACAAATTTTTGACACCGCAAAAATTGATTGGACAAACTCCTCTTTTCCAACAGCAAAAATTAAAGGAGAAAATCCTGTAATTATTGTTATGGATTATGCTTTTGGCGAACAGGCTTATGAAACTATAGATGAATTATTGAAACCTTTCAAGAAAAATAATAGTCTAATAAATGTTGAGTCCATTTCTATAATGGGAAAAGCAGGGATTCTAGAAGGAGGAAAAGGAGACATCATGATCCCAACTGCTCACATTAACGAAGGAACTGGCGACAATTATTTTTTCGATAATGAATTAAAACCCGAAATGTTCGAAGGAAATGATATTGCGGTTTTTGCGGGTCCAATGGTAACAGTTTTGGGAACTTCTTTGCAAAATAAAGATTTATTAAAGTTCTTTCACGAATCGACTTGGGGAGTTATAGGTTTAGAAATGGAAGGCTCTTATTATCAGAAAGCCATTCAATCGGCCTCTAAAATTAGGAAAAGCATTCCTAGAGATGTCAAAGTGAGATATGCTTATTATGCTTCGGACAATCCGCTTGAAACGGGAAGTACCTTAGCTTCAGGAGGATTGGGAACAACAGGGGTAAAACCAACCTATTTGATTACTATCAAAATATTAGAACAAATTTTTAACGTAAATAAATTTTAAGTCTTAGACGATTAGGATAAAAAATTGTGTTTATATTGCATTTATAAAATCATTATGAAAAGAATATTAATTACTGGAGCAGCGGGTTTTTTAGGTTCACATCTTTGTGACCGTTTTATTAAAGAAGGTTATTTTGTCATTGGAATGGACAATCTCATCACAGGAGATTTAAAAAACATTGAGCATTTATTCAAGCTTGAAAATTTTGAATTTTACCATCATGATATCACTAAATTCGTACACGTTCCCGGAAATCTAGATTATATTCTTCACTTTGCTTCGCCAGCAAGTCCGATAGATTATTTAAAAATTCCGATTCAGACTCTGAAAGTTGGGTCTTTGGGAACACATAATCTTCTTGGTTTGGCAAGAGTCAAGAAAGCAAGAATCCTTATTGCATCAACATCGGAGGTTTACGGAGATCCATTAGTTCACCCTCAAACCGAAGAATATTATGGAAACGTAAACACGATTGGCCCAAGAGGCGTTTATGATGAAGCCAAACGTTTTCAGGAATCGATCACGATGGCCTACCATACTTTTCATGGCGTAGAAACCAGAATTGTCCGAATTTTTAATACATACGGACCAAGAATGAGACTTAATGACGGAAGAGTTATTCCAGCCTTTATTGGTCAAGCATTGCGTGGTGAAGACCTAACAATTTTTGGTAACGGAATGCAAACACGTTCCTTTTGTTATGTTGACGATCAGGTAGAAGGTATTTTTAGATTGTTGCATTCCGATTATGTTTTTCCGGTGAATATTGGAAATCCTGACGAAATAACGATAAAAGATTTTGCAGACGAAATCATAAAACTTACAGGAACAAACCAGAAAGTGGTGTATCATCCGCTTCCAATAAATGATCCGTTGCAACGTCAACCAGATACCACAAAAGCAAAAGAATTACTAGGTTGGGAAGCAAAAATTTCTCGAGAAGAAGGAATGAAAATAACCTACGATTATTTCAAATCGTTGTCAACCGAAGAACTTTTAAAAGAAGAACATAAAGATTTTTCTAAGTATATAAACTAGTGAAAACAAAAATAGGAAGATATTCAGGTTATATTCAGCCATTTACTTACTTGATAGATTTAATTATCATCAATGTATTGTCTGTATATATCATGCCATTTCATGCGAATGAAATTTATTATTCTGTTTTTATAAGTTTTGCTTGGTTTGTAATAGCTGCAAATATTGGGTTTTATGAAGTGTATCGTTATACAAAAGTTATTTCAATAGTAAACTTTGCTTTCAAACAAGGAATATTATTTAGCTTATTTTGTCTTGCGTTAGAGTATTTTTATTCAGAAACTTCAAATCAGAAAGCGGTCGCTTTGTTTATTATTTTAGCGCTGTTTTTGATTCTATTTATCAAGCTTTTTATTTATTATTTTTTAAGAAAGTTTAGGGTTTTATATGGAGGAAATTCTAGAAGGGTGGTGTTATTAGGAAACTATAAAAATATTAATCCCTTAAAGACTTTTTTTACGGAAAACCCAGATTACGGTTATAAATTAATAAAAGTATTTACCCTTGAGGATCATAAAAAAGAAAGAATTAGCGAATGCCTTCACTTTGTTTTAGAAAACAAAATGGATGAAATATATTGCGCAATGGCAGACCTGTCTGATAGTCAAGTTAATGATATTATTAATTTTGCCGACAATAATTTAAAAACATTAAAATTCATTCCTAACGAAAAGCAAATCCTCACTAGAAGCGTAAAGTTTGAATACTATGATTACATTCCTGTTATATCTCTAAGGAATATTTTGCAGGACGAAACTTTAAATAAAATCATCAAACGTGTTTTTGACATTGTTTTTTCCTCATTAATTATTATTGGCATATTGTCATGGCTTACCCCAATATTGGCTTTAATAATTAAATGGGAATCTAAAGGACCATTGTTTTTTATTCAAAAAAGGAACGGATTAAATTACAAGGAATTCAATTGTTACAAATTTCGTTCGATGGAATTAAATGACAAAGCTGATTTAGATTTATCCTCAAAAAATGACATTCGAATAACTAAAGTGGGAAAATTTATTAGAAAAACGAGCATTGATGAACTTCCACAATTTTTCAATGTTTTATTAGGCGAAATGTCCGTAGTTGGTCCCAGACCGCACATGGTGAGCGTTACCAATATATATGCCTTAAAAGTGGATAAATTCATGGTCCGTCATTTTGTTAAACCAGGAATCACAGGACTTGCCCAAACAAAAGGTTTTAGAGGCGAAGTAGAGACAGATGAGGATATTATTAATAGAGTGAAATATGATATTTTTTACATGGAAAATTGGTCTATTTTGTTAGATATAAAAATCATATTCATTACCATTTACAACACCCTTAAAGGGGATGAAAAAGCCTATTGATATGGATAATCCTTTAGTATCCATAATTACGCCAACATTCAATTCGGAAAAATTTATTACCCAAACAATACAATCGATTCAAAATCAATCCTATAAAAATTGGGAAATAATTCTTGTTGATGATTGTTCTAGCGACAAAACGGTTTCGATAATTGCTGATTTTGTTCAATTAGATTCGAGAATTCAATTTTTTCAACTCGAAAAAAATTCAGGAACTGGAGTTGCTAGAAATTATGCTTTAACCAAAGCAAAAGGTAGTTATATCACTTTTTTAGATTCGGATGATTTATGGA
>CAILTC010000266.1 GCA_903837025.1 uncultured Bacteroidota bacterium
GTTGGAAGGATTTTCTTTTAGCAAATTTTCAAAAATAGCCTGAGCTTGTTCGTATTTATCGGTATCAAATAATTTTTTCCCCTTATCAAAATCAGATTGGGACCAAATCATTAACGGAAATAATAAAAAGGTAAATAGGAATTGTTTCATCTTTCAAAAATAAAGAAATTTTAAAAGAATTGACTTATTATTAAGTCATAAAAAATTCACAACAAATCGAAAAGAAATCATAACACTAAAAACATATTGACATAACATAACGGTCTTACTTTCGTAAAAACTAGTTATGAAACGAAAAAGAAAAATTCCTTTAGTTGTACTTAGCGATGTGCACTTGGGAACTTACGGCTGCCACGCCGAAGAGTTACTTCAATATCTAAAATCTATTAATCCCAAAACATTGGTGTTAAACGGAGATATTATCGATATGTGGAGTTTTAGCAAGCGTTATTTTCCGGTTGCTCACATGAATGTACTGAGACATATCATAAAAATGTCGAATCTAGGAACTCGTGTCATCTATATCACCGGAAACCACGATGAAGCTTTGAGAAAATATTCCGATTTTATTCTTGGAAATTTTGAATTAGTAGACAAATTAATTTTAGAATTAGACGGCAAAAAAACTTGGATTTTTCACGGTGATGTTTTCGATTCTTCTACACAAGGATATGCAAAAATATTGGCAAAACTGGGAGGAAAAGGGTATGATTTATTGATTTTGATCAACAGTTTCATCAATTGGATACTTGTCCTTTTAGGAAAAGAGAAACGAAGCTTTTCTAAAATGATCAAAGACAGCGTAAAAAAAGCAGTTTCCTTTGTATCTGATTTTGAAACTACTGCTGCCGAAATTGCCATCCAAAAAAAATATAGTTATGTTGTTTGCGGTCACATTCATAAACCACAAATGAAAGAAGTAGTAAATGAACACGGAAAAGTAATCTATTTAAACAGTGGCGATTGGATCGAAAATCTAACTGCTTTAGAATATAAAAAAGAGAAATGGTCGATTTATCATTATAAAAAATCAGACTTCGTTGACCACAACCAAAAAGAAGACAAAATCGAAAATGATATTGTCAACAAAATTTTATCCTAAAATAAAGCTTTCAAATAATGAAAATATTTTACGCCATACAAGCCACAGGAAACGGACACATAAGCAGAGCGATGCAATTATATCCGTATTTAAAGAAATTTGGTTCAGTAGATTTCTTTTTGAGTGGAAACAATGCCAGTCTGAATATAGATTTGCCCGTAAAATTCAAAAGTGCGGGTTGTAGTTTGCATTACAGCAAATGTGGCGGATTGAATTACTGGGATATTGCAAAAAACATTAGACCTCGTCAAATATTTAAGGATGCCGAATCTTTGCCTCTAAAAAATTATGATGTCGTAATTAATGATTTTGATTCTATTACTTCACTGGCATGCAAAATGCAAAAAGTGCATTCGGTACAATTTGGTCATCAAGCTAGTTTTATTTCGGAGGCAACGCCAAGACCTGAAAAAAAGAGCCTTATGGGAGAAATGATTCTCAAACATTATGCGCCTTCGCCAAAGAATATTGGATTGCATTTCGAAAAATACGATTCCTTTATTCATCCTCCAATTATCAAAGACGAAATTGTGAATGCGGAACCGAAAAACCTCGGCCACATAACTGTTTATCTCCCCTCTTTTCATAAGCATTGCTTAGAAAAAGCGTTTAACAAACTTTCGGGACACGAATTTCATTGGTTTTTGAATGATGTAGCATTTAAACATACAATCGGAAATATCACTTATTATCCTGTAAATCAAAAACAGTTTAACGAAAGTATGATCAATTGCAACGGCATCATCACTGGTGGCGGATTCGAAACTCCATCTGAAGCTTTATTCCTTGGAAAAAAAATATTGAGTATCCCAATTCGAAACCATTACGAACAAGAATGCAATGCGGCAGCATTAAAGAAAATGGGCGTTCCTGTTGTTTATGAAGTGGGTGCTGATTTTGACCAAATTATTGAAAATTGGCTAAACACTCCAATAGAATATCCGACTATGAAAGCCAATAATATTCCAGAAACCTTGCAGTTTTTGTTTGATACTTACAACCAAAAATAGCCGTATAAAACAAAACCCGTTCAGTAATCTGAACGGGTTTCTATTAGACATAATGTCTTCTATTTCACGATAGTCATTTCGTCAATAATATGTTTTGCTCCGGCATATTTATCGATTACCCACAATACATAGCGAATATCAACATTGATGGTTCTTTGCAATTTGCTATCAAAAATAACGTCCCCAGCCATAGCTTCGATATTTCCGTCGAAAGCAATACCTATTAATTCTCCTTTTCCGTTAAGTACTGGCGAACCTGAATTTCCTCCAGTTATATCATTATCTGTTAAGAAATTCAAGTGAAGAGAACCATCTTTATCGGCATAACGTCCGTAGTTTTTATCTTTTTCCATATCAAGAACACGACTTGGAAGGTCAAATTCTTCATCTCCTTTTTTGTATTTTTTCACTTGACTCGCTAAAGTAGTGTAGTTGTTTATTTTGGCATCGTTCCTTGCGTCGGCAGGCAATGCACGAACTTTACCATAAGTTAAACGCAAAGTAGAGTTAGCATCAGGGTATTTTATAGATCCTATTTTAGACTCTCGCAAACCTTCAACAAGAAGGCGGAATGAAGCTCCATAATCATTTTGCGATTTGGCAATTTCATCCGATTTAGAATTGAAATGCGCAATCATATCATTTGACAACGCATACAATGGATCGCTATATAAAACGTTTTGATTAGGTGCTTGCAAAAAGGCTTTCACTTTATCTAAAGAAGAAAAAAGACTGGAGTCGATTGATGCATTAGCATAATTAGTAAAATCATTATTGCTTTCATCGCCTATTTTCTTAACCAAAGGCGCAATGGCATATCCAACAGATTTGGTTGCATACAGATGTAATTGTGCTGCTAAAAGATCTTTTTCTGCAGGTAGATATATATTTTCGTAGAATTTAGTTGCGAATGCTAGAATAGTCGGAGTCATTTCAACCCGTTTTGCTGCATCTGCTTTTACATAATTATCTAATTGTTTTCCTAAAGTTCTTCCTATCGGACCAAAAGCAGCGGTTCTAAACAGTTGAGATAAATAATTATCATGCCGCGATTTTTCGTTCGTTAACGCATAATACGTATTGATAGTTGAAACAACATCTCCGTATTTAGCTTTGTTCGCCGGTTTATTTGCCCATAAATCAAATTTAGTTTCTTGAGCCGCTTTAGATTTAGCCGTTCCAAATTTAGAAAGAGCATCAATCATTCCTTGACGATTTTTCCAATAATTAGCCGTTGACGCATATTTAGACGCATAAACCAAACGAAGCGCATCGCTCATTTCCATGTATTTTTTCATATTATCCATCCCCGTTTTGGCACCTTCAACCCAAGCAGGGTAAGCAAATTTTACGTTTTGCTCGATTCCGCTTGCTGGCATCCAGCGATTCGTTCTTCCGGGATAACCAAGAATCATAGCAAAATCGCCTTCATTTACTCCCGATAAATTTACTGGCAAATAGTGTTTGGGTTGTAACGGAACATTGCTTGTAGAATAATCCGCAGGATTACCGTCTTTATCGGCATAAACTCTAAACATAGAGAAATCGGCAGTTTGACGTGGCCATTCCCAGTTGTCTGTATCTCCTCCAAATTTACCTAAACTTTCTGGCGGCACACCTACTAATCGCACATCTTTATAATCTTGGTAAACAAAATAATAGTATTCGTTTCCTTGAAAAAACGGACGAACAGAAACGGTATATTTTCCCCCTTCATTATTTTCTTTTTCAATTGCAGCAATTTCGGTATTGATGGCTTTTTCTCTATCCAATTCATTCATAGAAGGATTTACTTTTGCCAAAATTCGTTTCGAACAATCATCCATACGAACAAAGAATCGAACATATAAACTGGATGGTTTTTTCTCATCGGCTCTATTTGTAGCCCAAAAACCATCTTTGAGCAAATTGTGTTCTGGGGTGGAAAGCTCTGCAATACCATCGTACCCACAATGATGATTGGTTAGTACTAAGCCATCTTTTGAGATTATTTCGGCAGTACATCCCCCATTAAATTGAACAACAGCATCTTTCAAACTGTGATGATTAATGCTGTAGATTTCTTCGGCTGTCAATTGCAAGCCCATTTTTTCCATGTCGCGGTGATTCAATCGTTCGATGAACATTAAAAACCACATTCCTTCATCGGCTTTTGCACTTATGGGCATAAGCATCATGCCAGCAATCAAAATAAAAATAATTTTCTTCATTTTTTAAAATATAAAAGTTAATTAAAAACTTGAAACGAGCAGGCAGAAATGGATTAGATCAAACCAAAACACCTACCAAAATTTGCATACGAATTTAGTGGTTTTTTTTTGAAACTCACAACAATAATTAAACACTAAAAAACCAAAAAAGAGCTCTATTTCTAGAACTCTTTTTTGATATAAAAATGATGTTTTTAATCGTTTAGCATTTTCCAAAGCTTATCTTTCAACTCGGATAAACCTTGTTGCGCAACTGACGAAATGAACATATATGGAACATCCTTGAACTCCTTGTCTAAATCTACTTTCAATTCTGCTTTGAGTTCATCATCGAGCATATCGCATTTAGAAATCACCAACAAACGCTCTTTATCAAGCATTTCAGGATTATATTTCGTCAATTCGTTTACCAAAATATCGTATTCTCCTTTGATATTTGGTGTATCAACAGGAACCAAGAATAACAAGGTTGAGTTTCTTTCGATATGTCTCAAGAAATAATGACCAAGCCCTTTTCCTTCGGCTGCACCTTCAATAATTCCTGGAATATCGGCGATTACAAAAGATTGAAAATCACGATACGCCACAATACCAAGATTTGGTTTTAAAGTCGTAAACGGATAATCGGCAATTTTTGGTTTAGCCGAAGTCAAAACCGACAATAAAGTAGATTTTCCTGCATTAGGAAAACCGACCAAACCAACATCAGCGAGCACTTTAAGTTCAAGAATAACGTCCATTTCTATTCCTGGTAAACCCGGTTGTGAATACCTTGGCGTTTGATTGGTCGAACTTCTAAAGTGCCAGTTTCCTAGACCTCCTTTTCCACCACGTGAAAGAATTTGTTTTTCTCCGTCATCTGTGATTTCGAATAAAACCTCACCTGTTTCTTTATCTTTTACAACCGTTCCCAACGGAACTTCAATGAATTTATCATCGCCATCAGCACCTGTGCTTCTATCACCACCACCATCACCACCGTGACCCGCTTTGATATGACGCGCAAATTTCAGGTGAAATAAAGTCCAAAGGCCTTTATTCCCCACCAAATAAACGTGTCCACCACGACCACCATCACCACCATCAGGACCACCTTTTTCAATAAATTTTTCTCTATGCAAATGCGTAGATCCTTTTCCCCCTTTTCCGGATGAAACATATATTTTTACGTAGTCTACAAAATTTCCTTCTGTCATTTTTTTAATTGTTTTAGTTTAAAATTGTTTAAAGGAGTCGCAAAACAACTTTAAATCTTTAAACTTTTTATCATCACTTTATCTATCTTCACGCCATCCATATCGATGACTTCCAATTCAAATTTATGCCAAACTAACTTTTCGCCCTCTTTCGGGATATGAGAAAGTTCAGTCATTATTAATCCACTTACCGTAGTCACTTCATAATCATTTATCAACTCGTCTAATTCAAAATAAGTCAAGAAATCATGTAAGGAATAATGCCCGTCAACCAGCCATGATCCATCTTCCCTTTCGACCAATTTAAAATCATCTTTGTTAAAATCGGATGCATCGCCCACCAAAGCTTCAAGGATATCATTCAGGGTAATTATTCCTTGAAAAACACCATATTCATCCGAAACAAAAGCATAATGAATCCCCGTTTTTTTGAACTTTTCCAAGGCTTTGTAAGCGGTGGTATATTCCATCAAAAAAGGAGCTTCGGTCATGATATCCGCCAAATTGAAATTATCATTTTCAATAGTGGCAAAAATATTTTTCAAGTTCACAACACCCGAAATATCATCATAATTGGCCCCATAAACCGGATAAATAGAATGTAATTCCTGAAGCATAAATGCTCTCACTTCGCTTTTCGTCGAATGCAAAGGCAAGGAGACAATCGCTTTACGATGGGTCATCAAGGAATTTATTTTTCTGTCGCCAATATGAAAAACACGCTCTACAATATCCTGTTCTATTTCCTGCACTTCACCACCTTCGGTACCTTCTTTGATAATTGCCTTAATCTCTTCCTCGGTAACTTTACCGTCTGCCGTGGGTTTTATTTTTAAAACATCCAATAAAAAATCGGTCGAAATAGTCAACATCCAAATAAAAGGTGCCGTAATAATCGAAATTATTTTCATAGGAAACGCAACTGTTTTTGCTATGGCTTCGGGATGATTTAATCCGATTCTTTTGGGTAATAATTCCCCTAAAACCAAGGAGAAAAAGGTCAAAATCAAAACGACTATTCCAACGGCAATAGAATGCGAAAATGGTTTTAAAATTTCAAAAGAAGCGATAAAAACCTCAACGTCTTTTGTGATTTTATCACCACTATAAATCCCTGTCAAAATTCCTATAAGTGTTATTCCTATTTGCACCGTTGACAAAAACTTATTGGGCGAATTGGCTAAATCTAATGCCATTTTTGCCTTTTTATTTCCTTTTTTGGCGGCACTTTCTAATCTGCTTTTTCTTGCTGAAATCAACGCAATTTCGGACATCGAAAAAACACCATTTAAAAGAATTAGAAAAAATATTATTAGAATTCCCATAGCATACAATTACAAAAAAAGAGCATAAATCCATTAATCGGAAATAGCTCCTTTTCTGTTTGCAAATATCGCAAAAAAAATTGAATGCTCGAAATTTATATCCAAGCCTTAAAAACCGACTATAATTTGTCGAAAACCAAGTTCAATCTTTCGTTTACTTCTTGTATTGTTCCTATACCATTTACAGCATGAAATTTTTCTTGACCTTTGTAATAATCCATCAAAGGGGCTGTTTTTTGGTTGTATTCGTCGTAACGGTTTCTAATTTTTTCTTCATCCTGATCGTCTGGTCTTCCGGAAGTTTTCCCTCTTTCTAATAAACGTGCAACCAAGATAGAATCATCGGCATCTAAGGCTACTGTTGCGGTAATGTTTTGCCCTTTGGATGCTAAAAATTGATCCAAAGCATCTGCTTGCGCCAAAGTTCTAGGAAAACCATCAAATAAAAATCCAGCTGAAAGCGGGTTATTATCTACTTCGCTTTGTAGCATTTTGATCGTTACTTCGTCTGGAACTAAGTCTCCTTTATCCATATAACTTTTGGCCAATTTTCCTAAATCAGTATCGTTTTTGATATTAAATCTAAAAATATCACCTGTAGATAAATGGGTTAAATTATATTTTTCTTTCAAAAATTCTGCTTGAGTTCCTTTTCCTGCTCCGGGTTTACCGAATAAAACAATGTTAATCATTAGTGTAGTTATAAAGTTGTGAGTGAGTTGTATTAATCTTTTAATTGATAGACTTCGGGTAAATTTCGACCCAATCCGTCGTAGTCTAATCCAAAACCAACGATGAATTTATTTGGAATTCGAATCCCAACATAATCTATTTTAATATCTTGTTTGTACGCTTCTGGTTTAAAAAAAAGTGTGGCAATCTTAAAATGCTTCACATTATGTTTCTTGAATAATTCCTTTAATGCTACCAAAGTATTTCCAGTATCTACAATATCCTCAATAACAACAACGCTCCGGCCGCTTAGAACTTGGTCTAAACCTAGTAATTGCTTTACTTCATTAGTTGAAGAAGTCCCTTCATAGGAAGCCATTTTTATAAAACTAACTTCGCAAGGGGATTTATAATGCTTCATGAAATCAGAAACTACCATAAATGAACCATTCAAAACCCCAATAAAGATTGGTGTTTCGTCGGCAAAATCATCTTCTACAAGAGCCGCTATTTTAGCAATAGCAAAGTCTATTTCTTGTGCAGAAACAAACGGAACAAATTGTTTATCGTGTAGTTGTATCATTGGATTTTATTTTAAAAGTGCAGCTGCAAATTTAGTGAAGTATTCAGTATTAAATAGAAATCAGCATGACTTTTTTGCTAATTTGGTATATTTACAAAATGAACGCAGACTTCTATAATTTAATTGCAAAAAGTTCCGGACTTAGAGAAAGCAGAGAAGAAATTCGCGATTTCATCTTTGCTAATCCATCTTATTTAAAGGACTTAACTGAAATAGCTTTCAATACCAAAGACAAAAACCACCACAAAGCCTGTTGGATTCTTGAATTAATTTGCCAAGATCAAACAACTCTTTTCATCCCTTTTACAGCAGATTTCTGCACCGTTTTACCTTATTTCAAAAAGGATTCAGCAATTAGACCCGCTTCAAAAATATGCCTACTTATAATTACATCTAATTATAGAAAAAATGAAAATCAACTTTCCGAAAATCAGCTTCAAAAAATAACCGAATCCTGTTTCGATTGGTTAATAAACAACACCAAAGTTGCTTCAAAATGCTATTCTATTCGAACCTTATTTCAAATAGGAAAACAGGTTGACTGGATTTATCCCGAATTACAAATAATTTTAAATAAAGATTACAATGCACATTCGGCAGCATACAAAGCGGTTGCAAGGGAAATATTAAAGAAAATCAACAACCAAAAAAAATAATTTACGTACTTTTGTAAAAACATTACGTATATGAATACCAAACTCACTTTATCGCTTGAAAAAACCGTAATTGAAGACGCAAAATCGTATGCAAAAAAAACAGGTAGAAGTTTGTCTGAATTAGTAGAAACTTACTTTAGAAATCTCACTGTAAATTCAGAAATAGCAGACGACATTCATCCAAAAGTAAAAAAACTGATTGGTAGAATAACACTTCCGCCCGATTTTGACGAAGAAAAGGTTAAAGAAGAACATTACAGAGAAAAATATGGATTTTAAACATATTTTCCTTGACACCAATATTTTGGTTGATATAGTAGCTAATCGATTTCCGTTTTCAAAAAATGCAATTTCAATTTTCGACTATTGTCAACGTCATAAAATCAAGATGTATTCGTCATCCCATTCTATTGCGACTATGCACTATATTGCGAAAAGAGTTGTTGACGAAAAAGAGTTGCGTTCTATTATTGAAGATTTATTAGATACCATTTCGATAATAGCAGTAACCGAATCCATTTTGAAAAAAAGTCTCAAATCCAGCCACAAAGATTTTGAAGATGCTATTCAAATCACGGCTGCACAATCAATAAACACAATGGATTGCATAATAACTAGAGATTTGAAAGATTTTAAATTTTCAGAAATCAACGTATTCACTCCAGATGAATTTTTAAATAAACTTTAAATACATGAATTATTTTTCGTCTAATTTTAAACTAGGAATTCTCGGCGGCGGACAACTTGGCAAAATGCTGTTATTCGACACCCGAAAATTCGATATTCAAACTTATGTTCTTGATCCAAGTGATGAAGCACCCTGCAAAATCGCTTGCAATAAATTCTTTCAAGGAGATTTGATGGATTTTCAAACCGTCTATGATTTCGGAAAACAAGTCGATGTTTTAACTTTCGAAATCGAATTGGTTAACCTTGACGCTTTGGAGAAACTAGAAAACGAAGGTCTAAAAGTATATCCTTCGCCAAAAACATTGAAACTGATTCAGAACAAAGGAATTCAAAAAGCCTTTTATATAGCAAACAATATTCCAACATCACCTTCGAAAACATTCATGGATTTAAAAAGTCTGGTTGTCGAAATAGTTGAATCTACTATTACATTGCCATTCGTATGGAAATGCACCGAATTTGGCTATGACGGAAATGGTGTAAAAATCATCCGAAGTCTTCAAGATATTGAAAATTTACCCAATGTAGAATGTATCGCCGAAGAAATGGTCGATTTCAAAAATGAATTAGCCGTTATCGTTTGCCGAAGTCCTTCTGGCGAAATCAAAACCTATCCGGTAGTTGAGATGGAATTTCATCCCGAAGCCAACCAAGTAGAATATGTGATTTGCCCAGCAAGAATCGATGATAAAGTAGCTTTAAAAGCAAGAGAAATAGCCCTTGATGTTTCCAAAAAATTCAATCATGTGGGACTTTTGGCTGTCGAAATGTTCCAAACTTACGAAGATGAAATCCTAGTAAACGAAGTCGCTCCTCGCCCACACAATTCGGGTCATTATTCTATCGAAGCCAGTTACACCTCGCAATTCGAAAATCATTTGCGTGCCATTTTGGATTTACCTCTAGGAAATACCGACAGCAAAGTTGCCGGAATTATGGTCAATTTGGTTGGCGAAGAAGGATTTTCAGGCGATGTGATTTACGAAAAAATAGAAAAAATAGTAGGTTGGAATGGTGTTACTCCGCACATTTACGGAAAAAAACAAACACGCCCTTTCCGAAAAATGGGACACGTAACAATAGTGAACGAAGACATCAATGAAGCCAGACGAATTGCTGAAGATGTTAAGAATACAATTAGAGTAATAAGTGGAAATTAAAAACTTTAATGATTTAAAGATTTAAAAAGTATTGCGTTAATAATTCAGACGTAAAATTTTTCAATCTTTAAATTTTTTAATCTTTAAATATAAAATATGAAAGTAGCCGTAATAATGGGATCCATATCCGATATGCCCGTAATGCAAGAAGCCATAGACATCCTACAAGGTTTCGATATAGAAATAGAAGTCGATATTGTTTCGGCACACAGAACGCCCGAAAAATTGTTCGATTTCAGTCAAAACGCCCACACCCGTGGCATTTCGGTGGTAATCGCTGGGGCTGGCGGGGCTGCACATTTACCAGGAATGGTCGCCTCTATGTCGCCATTGCCCGTAATTGGCGTACCCATAAAATCAAGTAATTCTATCGATGGTTGGGATTCGGTTTTGTCAATTTTGCAAATGCCGGGCGGTGTTCCCGTTGCAACCGTAGCGCTAAATGGAGCCAAAAATGCCGGAATTCTAGCCGCTCAAATCATCGGAACCTCTGACAAATGTGTTTTGGATAAAATTATTTTATACAAAACCGGTTTGAAAGAAACCGTATTAAAAGCTTCTGCAAACATTCACAATAAATAATCCACAATAATCCTGTTCTTTTTCAGGAGCTATTTCCCGCTATCCGTTGCAATCTTTTCTTTTTTTAAAGAAAAAGAAAAGGATTTCCACTACTATCGGGGCTAAAAAATTCGTGCAACAAACCTATAAGGTTTTAAAAATCGTATACGTTTAAACAAAAAACTATGAGCATCTTAACACAGCCTTTCCATACAAAATACAATACCGCTCCTTTTTCGAAAATCAAAAACGAAGATTATCTTCCTGCTTTCTTAAAAGGAATCGAATTGGCAAAAGCCGAAATTGACGAAATCGTAAACAATCCTACCCCAGCTACTTTCGAAAACACAATCGAAGCCTTGGATTATAGCGGCGATATCTTGGATCGTATTTCAAGTGTGTTTTTCAACCTGAATTCGGCAGAAACAAGTGACGAAATGCAAAAAATCGCACAAGAAGTTTCGCCTTTATTATCCGAATTTGGCAATGATATCCGATTGAA
>CAILTC010000267.1 GCA_903837025.1 uncultured Bacteroidota bacterium
AGGTTCCGCCAATTAGTGGAACAGTAATCGGAATCATAATATCGGCACCTGTTCCCGTTGACCAAAGAATGGGAATTAATCCAAATAAAGCCACCGAAACCGTCATTAGTTTTGGACGCAGCCTTTTTGCAGAACCTTCGATAATATAATGTCGGAGAATTTCCTCGGTGATTACTTCACTACTGTTTCCGTATTTTTCAACCATTTTATTCATCGATTCATTCAAATAAATCGTGATTAGCATTTTCGTTTCTACGGCCAAGCCAAAAAGAGCTATAAACCCGACCGCCACTGCTACCGACAAGTTAATTCCGTAGAAATATACCATAAAAACCCCGCCAATTAGCGCAAAAGGAACCGTTATCATCGTAATCAAAGCTTCCTTCATCGAATTGTAAGTAAAATATAAAATGAGGAAAATCAACAGGACAACAATGGGCAAAATCAGACGCAATGTTTTATTGGCGCGGATTTGGTTTTCCCATTGCCCGCTCCATTCTACATAATATCCTTTTGGCATTTTGGTCAACATGGTGTTGAGTTTTTTCTGTGCATCTTCGACGGTACTTCCCAAATCCCGATCCCGAACATTAAACAAAACGCTTCCTCGAAGCATCGCATTTTCGCTATTAATCATCGGCGGCCCATCGCTTATTTTTACATCGGCAACAGCCTCAAGCGGAATGGGACCAAATTGCATCGTTTGCACCTGCAGTTTTTTCAAAGCTTCAATGCTATTTCTATATTCTTGCGCATAACGTGCATTTACCGAAAAACGCTGTCTTCCTTCGATTGTCGTGGTGAGTTTCATTCCGCCAATAGCCGCTTCAACTACATTGTTGATGTCATCAATGGTCAATCCGTAGCGTCCGATGACTTCTCGTTTTGCCACAATATCAATGTATTTTCCACCCGTAATCGGTTCCGAATACAAGTCTTTTACACCAGATGTGCCATCAAGTGCTTGCTTGATTTTTTGCGAAAGCACATTAATTGTATCTAAACTAGCTCCGTAAATTTTTATTCCTACATCGGTTCTTATGCCTGTCGAAAGCATATTAATCCGATTAATAATAGGTTGCGTAAAACCATTGGTCACGCCTGGAATTTGAAGTTTATTGTTTATTTCGGTAACAATATCATTTTTCGTTTTGCCCTTTCTCCAATCTTGACGCGGTTTCAAAAGAACAATTGTTTCGATCATACTTATCGGACTATTATCCGTCGCCGTATTGGCTCTACCCGCTTTTCCTAAAACACTGGTCACTTCGGGAATCGATTTGATGAGTTTATCCTGCACTTGCAAAATTCTTTTCGCTTCCGAATTGGAAACATCGGGCAAAGTCACGGGCATAAACAAAATTGAACCTTCGTCTAATGGTGGCATAAATTCCGAACCCAATTGGGTAAACATAAAACCGCCAATAAGCAAAGCCACGATATTAACCGCCAGAACTGTCTTTCTCCATTGGAGACAATAGGTCAAAATTGGCGTATAAATACTTTCGAGTTTTCGATTAATCGGATTTTTGTTTTCGGGTCGAAGTTTGCCTTTGAGCAAGAAACTGATTAAAACCGGCGTGAGCGTGATGGCAAAAAAAGCATCTACAATTAATATAAACGACTTGGTCCAAGCCAATGGACTAAACAATTTTCCTTCCATTCCTGTCAAAAGAAAAACCGGCAAAAAGGAAGCAATTATCACAAGAGTCGAATAAAAGACACCCGGACCCACAAGTTTAGAAGAGGCCTCAATGATTTGAAGTCGCTCTTCTGAAGTCAAAGGATCGTGTTCTTTTTTGAATATTTTATTTATGAAATTTTTCATTTTGAATTATTTAAATCGAATTGTTCCTGTTTTTCGGCAATACTTCGATAGGCATTTTCGACCATTACAATCCCGTCATCAACCAAAACACCTATTGCCAAAGCAATGCCCGTAAGCGACATGATATTGGAAGAAATTCCAAAAGCTTGCAAAAAGATAAAACCAACGGCTACAGATATTGGTATTTGTATGAGGATCACCAAGGCACTTCGCCAATGAAAAAGAAAAAGTAGTACGATGATAGAAACTGCAATCATTTCTTCTATTAAAGTTCCTTTTACAGATTCGATTGCTTTTTCTATTAAATCACTTCTATCGTAAGAAGTTTTAAAAGTTACTCCTACAGGCAATCCTTTTTCGACTTCTTTCATTTTTAGTTTTATGGCTTTTATCACCTTGTCGGCATTTTCTCCGTAACGCATAACTACAATTCCGCCTACAACTTCGCCGTTTCCGTCATGGTCAAAAATCCCCAAACGCAAATCGCCACCCATTTGTACCGAACCAATATCACTCACTTTTACAGCGACCGAATTGTAATTTTTAATGGCAATATCTTCCACATTTTTGATATTCTTGATATAACCCAATCCTCTCACAATATAGGATCTATTGCTCATTTCGAATTTTCGACCGCCCACATCATTATTACTTGTTTTTACCGCATTCATGACATCCATAATGCTGACCTTGTAATATTGCATTTTCAAGGGGTCTAAAACCAATTGGTATTGTTTTTCAAAACCACCAAACGAAGCCACTTCTGCAACACCGGGAACAGTTTGTAAAGCAAATTTCACATACCAATCCTGAATCGCTCTTTGTTCGCCAAGATCCATCCCTTTGGCATCCAAATGATACCAAAAAATATGACCAACTCCCGTTCCGTCTGGTCCCAAAGTCGGAACCACATTCTGTGGCAAAAGGCGTTGCGCATAATTTAATCTTTCGAGAACACGGGTTCTAGCCCAATAAGGATCGACATTGTCTTCGAAAATGATATACACAAAACTCATCCCAAACATAGAGGAAGCTCGAATATTCTTGATTTTCGGAATTCCTTGCAGGTTCGAAACCAAAGGATAAGTAACCTGATCCTCTATTACTTGCGGACTTCTTCCCATCCATTCCGTAAAAACAATACCTTGGTTTTCGGACAAATCCGGAATAGCGTCTATGGGATTTTGTTGTACACTATATATTCCCC
>CAILTC010000268.1 GCA_903837025.1 uncultured Bacteroidota bacterium
CGAAAAAAAATAAAATAAAAATCTGCAAATGAAAGAGCTGGATTTACTGAAAAAGGATTGGCAAAAAAACGATGCTTTCGAGCAGGTTTCGGAACAGGATATTTACACGATGTTGCACAAAAAATCATCATCGGTGGTGAAATGGATTTTGATTGTGAGTATTTTAGAATTTGTGATTTTGAATGGTATTGCATTTTTTATTAATGATAAAGCTTATGATAAAATCATGAGTTTGTATCCGTTTTTAAGTGTTTTAGACAAAGTTAATTATGTGATAATTATTGTATTTATCTATTTTTTTTACAGGAATTACAAGAACATATCCGTGTTGCAATCATCAAAAAAACTTATAGAACATATCTTAAAAACCAGAAAAATTGTAACTTATTATATCTATTGGAACATTATTATTGGAGGGTTTTCGGGTGCTTTTGGCGCAATAGAATCTTTTAGCGTAGGGCATAATTCTTCGGCTCTTGAAAAAATTAATATCTCTAATAATATTTTAACTATTTTTATTGTAATGTTACTTATTATGGGATTTCTTTGGCTATTTTACAAGTTATTATACGGTAGTTTTTTAAGAAAACTAAAAGAAAATTATAGTGAATTAAAGAAAATAGATTTATAAAAAAAGAGGCTTTTGAAGCCTCTTTTTTTATAAATCTAATACTCCCATTTTCTAAGTTTGTTGAGTTCTTCGGCTGATTTTATTTCTTCAACAGGAATCACTTTAAGGAAAGAAGGATGTTGCTCGATGGCATATTCTATTTTTTCGACTATTTGATCAATGGTGTCATTTTCATAATCAATTACTAAAGGCGGTTTGATGATGAAGGATTGCAGAATATCTTTCTTTTTTAATCGTAATCCTTTTTTATCAAACGAACGACGGAAACCATCAATCACGATAGGCACAACAATTGGTCGGTGTTGTTGGATAATATGTGCGGTTCCTTTACGAACAGGTTTGAATGATTTGGTTGTTCCTTGCGGAAAAGTAATTACCCAACCATCCTTTAAGGCAATTTTTATATTTTCGGTGTCATTTGGATTTACTTCCCGTTTTTCGGTTACATCTTTTCCGCAAGAGCGCCAAGTTCGTTCGACCGTTATAGCACCAACATAAGAGAGAATTCTAGGTAATAATCCAGCTTGCATGGTTTCTTTAGCAGCGACATAATAAATGTTCATTTTGGGTTGCCATATATATCCTATGTTTTTTATAGAATCCTGACGACCGCTGAGGCTAGCGTTAAAAACGTGAAACATGGCCACTACATCTGCAAAATAAGTTTGATGATTCGATATAAATAAGACATTTGTATCTGGTAAATTTTTGATGATTTCGGAACCTTCAATTTGCAAATCATTAAAACCTCTATAACGCTTGTGAGTTAATACCGCAAAAAATCGGATTAACCATTTTTTTATAAAAAGAATATGACCAAAAGGATTTCTCTTCAATAATCCCATAAAAATATGTTTTTTGTAAATTTGGATTACAAACTTACAAAAATAATAATTTAAAGCACACTTTAAAACACTTCTTTCAATTCGCTCAACATCATTGCTGTGGCTCCCCAAACAATATGTTCCTCAATTTTGAATGCTGGAATGCTGATATTTTTTGCATAAGAGGTCGTCATTATCGTGTTTATAACTATCTCTTCATTTAAAAAAACAGACAATGGCAATTCGATTATTTTTGCCACTTCCTTCACATCGGGCAAAAAAACAAGTTCTTCTTTACAAATTCCCAAAAAAGGATACACCATAAAATTACTTGGCGGAATATATATTTGAGTAAATGGCATAATTATTTCGATGTTTTCGGGATGAATGCCAATTTCTTCCTGAGTTTCCCGCAAGGCTGTATTTTCGAAAGTTAAATCCTCAATTTCGTATTTTCCGCCGGGAAAAGCAATTTGGGCAGAATGAACACCTTCGTAGGAATTCCGAACAATGAGAACCAAATGGGTTTTGCCGTTTTTAGGATAAAACAACATCATTACAGCCGCATTTTTGGGATTTTTATTTTCGATTTCGGCAGTATTTATTTCCCGAATTCGTTCTAATGGCGCCATTTTATAATGTGCTTCACTAGCGGGAAGTTCAACTTCGATTAATTTGGGAACATATTCTAAAAAGTCTTGAAAATTCATAATCAAAGTCTATTTTTGTAATCCAAAGGACATTTGTATAAATATAAGGAACAAATTTCAATAGCAATAGCAATTTCTATAGCAATTTCAACAAACTATAAATAACAAACCCAAAACATCAAAATACCATGTATAGCAAAGAGGAAGCTCAAAAATTAAAGCGCGAATTCTGGGTTGCTTTCGCCGAAAGTTACCCTAGAAAATGGGTTTTATACGATACTAAAATCAAGGATTTTTCTTTTAAATTTTATGTTGACAACAAGAAAGCACAAGTTTTAATTGATATTGAACATCGAAATGACGACACAAGAAAAGTCTATTTCGAAAAATTAGAATCACTAAAAACCATATTAGAAGTCGATTTTATAAATGATCTAGTTTTCGAGAAAGACTTTGTTTTAGAAAACGGAAAAACCATCAGCCGAGTTTGGGTCGAAAAACTGGGCGTAAGCGTGAGCAACAGAAACTATTGGGATGAAATTTTTGATTTCTTCAACGAAAATATGCACGCTGTAGAAATGTTCTATTTAGAATATGGAGATTACATTCGAGATTTAGAAATTAACACCTAAATAAATTCTTAAATTCTTCACAAAAAATCTATATTTGATAAACTTAAATAGATAATGAAAAAAATAATACTCTTGCTTTTTATTGGATTTTTTTCAAAGTCCTATTCCCAAACCGATTACACTTTTGTCTACAATAATGATTCTATAATAAAGGCCGGAATTTCTCTTTATGACAAAGGTAAATATGTCGAAGCAATAAAAGAATACGAAAAAATCAACAAAACAGATCCAAAATTTTTGGATGCTCAGTATGAAAAAGCAATGGCTCTTTCTGGTTTAGAAAAAAAAGACGAATTAAAAGCCTTTTTCGAAGATTTATACCAGAAAAATCGAATGCCGGAATTCCCGCAGTTATATATTCTTTATGGTAGCTTTCTGAGTGACCAAAAAGAATACGAACAATCTGAAAAAATTTTTATAGAAGGGACGAAATACACTCCAAATTCGTCTAATTTACTCTATAATTTTGCGATTTTATATGTCCGAAAAGGAGAATCACAAAAAAGTGTCGATTTATTAGAACGAATTATCACAAACAATCCCAATCACTCCTCCTCCCACTATTTACTAGGGGCTATTGCTCTTGATAATGGCAAAATAACCGAAGCAACTTTGGCCTTTTTAAGCTATTTGATTATAGCTCCACAAGGTCGGTATGCCGAAAAAGCCATCCTAAATTTGAATGCTAAATTTGGCCAAAATTATTTAGGAAATAATAAAATGGTTTTTTCAAAAACGGGAGATAATTTTGAAGATATAGAAGTTATTCTTAGAAATCAACTGCCTTTAAATCCTGCTTATAAAGTAAAATCTGTTATTGATGATGTTATTATTCGCCAGATTCAAGCTGTTGCAGAATACACGCAAGAGCATAAAATGGGCGAAGGTTTTTTTGAAACCACTTACATTCCTTGGATTAAAGATATGATGGATAAACAGCGGTTTGAGGCTTTTTCCTATTACATTCTGCAATCAATGGAAGCTAAAATTGGTAAAAAATTGACTTCACAAAAGAAAAAAATTACCGATTTCTATGAGAATTATTTATTAAAAGATTTTTGGAGTATTTATGCCAAAAGAAAAATAGACCTTTTCGGAAATCAACAAGAAGTCGTTGTCACTTTAAAAAACAGAAATCCATACCTTATTGGTTTGCTAATTGATGGAAAAAAGGAAGGGAAATATAAATACTTGAATGAAGACGGAAATTTAAGTGGTGAACTGAATTTTAAAAATGATCAATTAAATGGCTTACAAAAATATTATAATGAAAAAGGAAATTTAGACGAAGAAAAATCTTTTCTAAACGGAAAGATTAATGGCACCAGAACGGCCTATTATTCGAATGGATTAGTTAGCGTAATTGAAAATTACAAAGAGGATAAATTAGAAGGAATTGGAACATCGTATTATGTAAATGGTGGAAAACAATGTGAAATCAACTTCACAAATGGTGAACGTGACGGAAAACTGAGCTGTTTATATCCCAATGGAAGTATCAAATCCGAATCGCATTATGTAAAAGGAAAACTAAACGGATTGTATTCAACCTATAATGAAGTTGGCGATTTGACACTATCATATAATTGTGTAAACGACTCCATAAATGGCGATTATCATAACTATTACAATGGAAAATTAATTAAATCTGAAGCCGTATATGCTCATGGAAAAATTCAAGGATCATTTAAAAATTACTTTAGTAACGGCGCTTTAGAGAAAGAGGATCGCTATGTAGGCGGAAAAATTAAAAATGTTACCGAATATTCATCCGACGAAAAAAAAGC
>CAILTC010000269.1 GCA_903837025.1 uncultured Bacteroidota bacterium
AAGCTCTTTTTTTTACTTTCGGTTAACCGAATAATCAAATAAACGATTCAACATTCAATGACAACACTAATAATCGAAGACGAAAAACCCGCAGCAAGATTGTTGCAGCGTAAACTCAATAAACTCAATATTGAAGTAGGAGTAATGCTTCATTCTGTGGAAGAATCTATCGAATGGTTTTCTATAAATGAGCACCCCGATTTGATCTTTCTTGACATTCAATTATCGGATGGATTATCGTTTGAAATTTTCGAAAAAATCGAAATAAAAAGTGCTGTTATTTTTACCACCGCTTATGATGAATATGCCTTAAAAGCTTTCAAATTAAATAGCGTAGATTATCTTTTGAAACCTATTGACGAAGCGGATTTAGAAGCTGCTGTTGTGAAATATAAAGCCCGTTTGCCCAAACAAGAAATGCTAAATTTTGACTTTGAACAAATCAAAAAAATGCTTTCTAATCCTTATGAAAAAAGCTATAAAAAAAGATTCACAGTCAAAATTGGCCAACATCTAAAAGTGATTTCTATCGATGAAATTGAGTGTTTTTTTAGTGAAAATAAAGGAACTTATATACATACTTTTGACAATAGAAATTACTTGGTTGAAAACACTTTAGAAGTTTTGGAACAAGAATTAGATCCAGTAGAATTCTATAGAATAAGCCGAAAATTTATTATTCCGTTAAAAGCAATTAAGGAAATTGTGGTATATTCTAATTCGAGATTAAAGGTGATTTTGCCAACTTATAAAGACGATGAGGTCATTGTGAGTCGCGAAAAAGTCAGTGATTTTAAAAACTGGATTGGATAGTTTTATCTTTAATAAACGGTTTGTATTCTTAAGTGTAATTGTACTGATATTTAGTTGGTTGTAGGTAAGTTATAGATTTAATCTATTGCGATTTTAGGCCTTTAAAATTGTTTTTCTACCCCCAATTAAAACAAATAGTAATGAAGTATAAAGTATGAAAAACGGAACGATATATTCGATTAAATTTAACGGTAACATAATAGCGATAATAAGCAATTGAAACCCTAATCCATAAATTGAAACTAAGGTCATAAACCAGTTTGGAAATGTTTTTACCTTGTAAGCGTTACTGTCTAAAGTATGAATTATTTTGTCGAAAACACCATAAACAATCGTGTAGATTAGAAACAAAATATCTACTGATTTTTGACTTTCACCGGGTAAAGCTCGAGGTGATTTGTTTTCGAAAATTTTGCTCGTCGTATCTCCTCCAACCGATTTGTTTCTCAAAATTACATAGTAATAATTGTATAAAGTTCCTTGTAATTGAATGCCGATAAAAGCTAAAATCGTCATCCAAAAAGGCGTTTTAGAAACATAACAAATCGTCATGAAAAATAAAAAATTCAGGATGATGTCAAACACACTATCAAGGTATCTACCTGTATACGAAGGAGTATTTTTTACCCTCGAAAGTTCACCATCTGCAGCATCGATAATCGATTTTAAAAGGATGAAAAAACTAGCTAAATAGTAATGATTTTGTAAAATGCATACGATGGCAATTAAGCCAGAAATGCCAAAAAGGAGTGTGACATGAATGGGTGTAAATCGCGTGTTTTTTAATTTATTAGCAAACCATTTTCCAAAGGGTCTGCCATAATCTGATAAATCTAGAAATTGATCTCGAGCGGAAAGTTTAGACATTTATAGGTGTTCAACAATAAGATGCGACAATATAGTCAGGTATGTTTCAGTTGCCACGGTTTAAGCCATGGGATTGGGTTTATGAATAATTTATTTTGATAATCGGTGCAAAGTAAATGTCATTGCCGATAGCAAAAAGAATGCACTTACTTGATGTGCTAATCCTAATAATATGGGCACGCTGTATAGCAAAGTGAATACTCCCAAGGTAAATTGTAAAAAAACTAGTAAAACTAAAGCATTTATTCCTGATTTTTGGTCTTTTGTTAAGTCATATTTATGGCTTTTAAAGGCTAAAAGTAATATCAAACCTACTACAAAATAGGCCAATGTTCTATGTACGAATTGAACACCACTTTTGCCTTCGGTGAATCGTTGAAACCAAGTCTCTTTTTCTAAAATAATACTTTCGTGAAAGAATTGTCCGTCACTCATCATAGGCCAATGATTGTGAATTAAACCAGCATCTAAACCAGCAACGAAACCGCCATAAATAATCTGTATTAACAAGAAAACGAGAGCGAAACGCGTGATATTTCTAAGTGGTTTTAGGGCCGTTTTTCTTTCGGGATAAATTAAATCTAAGGCAACCCAAAATGTATATGCAAAAGTTATAAAAGCAAAGGTAAGGTGTAAAGCCAAACGGAAATGACTCACATCTGGGTTATTAATTAAGCCACTTCGAACCATAAACCAACCCAAAAAACCTTGAAAAGCACCCATTCCTAATAGAATGTAGCATTTACTTAATGTTGCTTTGTCTATTTTCTTCTTAATCAAAAAGTACACAAAAGGAATAATAAATACAAAGCCTAGTAACCGACCAATTAGGCGGTGAAACCATTCCCAGAAATAGATAAATTTATAATCAGAAAGGGTAAAATTATTATGAATATTGATTTTCTGATACTCGGGAAATTTCTTGTATTGTTCAAAGGTTTCTTGCCATTTCGCTTCGGTAAGCGGTGGGAAAGTATCCGTTACTAAATGCCAATCGGTCATGGAAAGTCCTGAATTTGTCAAACGGGTAATTCCGCCTACGACAACCATAACAAATACTATAAAACAACCTGAAAGTAGCCAGATTACTACTGATTTATTCTCTTTTTTCATTGTCTGAAATTATTTTTTGCAAAGATATTTTAAATACAACTAAATGTTAATTCAACAAGCGTTAATCTTTAGCCCTAATTTCGCACCTCTTTTCAATACAAAATCATAAGCTGCATGGTATTCATTTGGGATTTCGCCTTCCATTATGGCTTCTTTTACAGCTTCTTTCAAAAGTCCGATTTCGCGTGAAGGCTTCAGATTAAAAATAGCCATAATTTCTTCTCCTGAAATAGGCGGTTGAAAATTACGAACATGATCTCGTTCTTCCACTTCGACAATTTTCTTTCGAACTATTTCAAAATTATTATGGTATTTCTTGAATTTACTTGGGTTTTTGGTTGTGATATCGGCTTCGCACAAAGTCATGAGACTTTCTACATCTTCGCCAGCATCAAAAACCAAACGACGCACGGCAGAATCGGTAACCAAATCTTGTGACAAAACAATAGGACGCGAACTCATCATGACCATTTTTTGTACAAATTTCATTTTGTGATTGAGCGGCATGTGCAATCTTTCGAAGATTTTCTTAGCCATTTTTCCACCCAGAAATTCGTGACCGTGAAACGTCCAGCCTTGTTTTTTGTTGAAACGTTTTGTGGGTGCTTTTCCAATGTCGTGTAACAATGCCGACCAGCGCAACCATACATCATCGGTATTGGGGCAAATATTATCGACTACTTCTAGCGTGTGATAAAAATTGTTTTTATGCGTTTGACCTTCAATTTCTTCAACCTGATTCAAAGCCGTTAATTCCGGTAAAAGAATATCTAAAAGACCTGTTTTATAGAGTAATAAAAAACCAATTGAGGGTTTGTCTGTCGAAAGGATTTTATTCAATTCATCAACGATTCGTTCTCCAGAAATGATATTGATTCGGCTTGCATTTTTGGTGATCGATTGCAAGGATTTTTCTTCTATTTCGAAGTTTAATTGATTGGCAAAACGGATTGCTCTTAGCATTCGCAACGGATCATCAGAAAAAGTAATGTCGGGATCGAGCGGCGTTTTGATGATTTTATTTTCTAAATCTTCTAAACCATTAAAAGGATCGGAGAGCGCTCCAAAAGTGGCTGCGTTCAATGATAAAGCCAATGCATTTATGGTAAAATCACGGCGATTTTGGTCGTCTTCGAGCGTGCCGTTTTCTACGACAGGATTCCGACTTTCAAAATGATAGGATTCTTTTCGGGCACCTACAAATTCGATTTCGGTATCTTCATAACGCAACATGGCTGTTCCGTAATTTTTGAAAACCTGAACTTTTGGTTTTTTGGGAAGTAATTCCGAAACTTTCAATGCCAATTCGATTCCGCTACCAACGGCAACAACATCGATGTCTTTTTTGAAGTCTCTTTTTAAAAGTAAGTCTCTCACGAAACCGCCAATGACATAACTGTCAACGTTGAGTTCTTGGGAAGCTTGAGAAATGACTTCGAATATTTTATTATGTAAGGCTGATTTGTAGTTCATTCGATTTTGCACTAATTTTTTGCCGCTGATTCGCTGATTTTCTTAATTTTAAATTATGATTTTCAGCTAATTTTTTGACATTACTATTCTTTTGTGTTCTAAAGAGGTTTTGTTGAAATTTACTAATAGAGCTAATTTACTTTCAGAGACTTTTAAATAATTTAAACATTGAGAAATATGGCTATTATTAAAAGATTCACAAGATTTTATTTCAAGAATTATACTATCAAAAACAACAAAATCTGCATAAAATTTATGTTTTAAAACAGTATTTTTGTAATTAACTGTATATTCTTTTTCTCTTTCAAAAGGAATATTAGCAACATTAAATTCAAATTCTAAAGCGTCTTTGTAAACTATTTCAGAAAATCCTTTTCCTAGATTTTTATGAACTTCAAATAAAATTCCTATTATTTGATATGTTTCTTCTTCAAATAAATATTGCCCCATAAATTTATAAAATCATGTTTAATTTATTTTGTTAAATCAGCGAATCAGCGGCTAAAAATCTATTTCCGAATCACTTTTACCTGAGAATCATTCGTCAATTTGATTATTGTTGATGGTTTTCCGGCAATTTTATCGTGTTGCAAATTTACAACATAGTCCACACCTTTTATAATTTCTTGACTAATGTCTTTGAAGGAAATGGGGGTAGGTTGGCCGGAAATATTTGCCGAAGTGGATACCAATGGTTTTCGCATTCGTTCTAATAATTTAAAACAAAATGGTTCTTTTACAATTCGAATCCCTAAAGTGTTATCGGTTGCAATTAAATTTGGCGCTACATTTCGAGGTTTGTCCAAGATTAAAGTCGTTGGCTTTTCAGATAAATCCATAATTTGCCATGCCACTTCCGGAATATCCTTAAAAACATTGTACATCATTTTTTCGCCATTCATTAAGACAATCATACTTTGCGTTTCGGCTCTTTTCTTGAGGGCATAGATTTTGGCTACGGCCTCAGGATTTGTCGCATCGCAACCAATTCCCCAAACAGTGTCTGTTGGATAAAGGATGATGCCACCTTGTTGCACTATTTCGAAAGCTTTACGTACTTCTTCGTTTAGATCCATTCTTAGTTTGTGTTCTTTTTTGCAAAGATATTTATTTGAAGCAACTAAAATCCTTCATTTGATTAAAATTATGCTAATTAGATCTTCTAAATATTGTAATGGTATTGGATATTTAAATATCAGTTATTTTTAAGGAATTGCTTCTTCTAAATAGGGATATTAGAATACAAAACTTACTTTTGTAGAATATAAAATATTTGATGCGTATAAAAACTTTGTCCCCATTTATTGTTGATAAAAATAAGCTTTCTGGCTGTATTGAAAATTTCAGTACAACTGGAGCGATTGTTTGCGATGGTAAAAGGAATATAATTAAAGTTTTTGAAATAGATACATCAGCCATAAATATTAAATTCTTTAAAGTCCCCGTTCTGGTTAATAAATTGATATATAGATATTTTAGAAGGTCAAAAGCAAGACGTTCTTTTGATTACGCTTCCGTTTTATTAGAGATGGGTATTGCTACTCCGAAACCTATTGCTTATGTTGAATTTTTCTCTGTTTTAGGTTTGGAAAAGAGTTATTATGTAAGTGAACATTTTTATTCAGATTTGACTTTTGATGATTTGGTTGAGAATATAAATTATCCGGATCGTGAAAATATTATAAGACAGTTTACTAAATTTACTTTCGATTTACATGAAAAAGGAATCAAATTTAGGGATCACTCCGCTACAAATACCTTGATAAAAAAAGTTGCTGAAGGCCAATATCAATTTCTATTAGTCGATTTGAACCGCATGAAATTTGATGTGATTATGAGATTCGACCGGAGAATGAATAATTTTTGCAGACTAACTCAAAAGGAAGAAATACTTGTCATAATGAGTAATGAATACTCTAAATTATATTCGGCTCACTCTGAGATTGAAATTTTTAAACAAATGTGTTTTTTTAATAAAAAATACTATTTGAAACTTGAAAATAAGAGAAGATTAAAAAAATTGATAAGGTTGTAAAAGTTAATTTGTTTTTAAATTTTTTACAATTAGTGTTCAAATTAAAACAATGTTCTCGTAGTTGCATATATTTGCAAAAAAAACAAAATGCAACTTTTAATTTTCCTGATAGCGTATCCTATTTTACTATTTATATCGATTTTGCCTTTTAGAATTCTATATGTTTTATCGGATATAGTATGTTTTTTTGTTTACCGTGTTTTTGGTTACAGAAAAAAAGTAGTTCGAGAAAACTTGGCTTTGGCTTTGCCTCACTTATCCGAGATGGAACGATTAGTTATTGAAAAAAAATCATATCAGCATTTATGTGATATGTTTCTAGAAATGATTAAAACGATAAGTATTTCTAAGAAAGAAATGGATAGAAGATTTGTTTTTAAAAATCTCGATACCTACAATTCCCTTGAAAAAGAGGGTAAAAGTATTGCGCTTTTATTATCTCATTATGCTAGTTACGAATGGGTCATTTCGATGAATAGTAAAGTTTCCTACAAAGGATATGCTGTATATAAAAAGGTGAACAATAAATATTTTGACAGCTTAGTTCGAAAAATTCGTTCTAAATTTGATGCGGAATTAATTCCTATCAATAAAACGGCCGAAGTTGTTGCCTATAATTTTTCGAATGGTATTCAATCTTTATATGGTTTTGTAAGCGATCAATCGCCACAATTGAGAACCAAAAATTATTGGCGTAATTTTATGGGAATTGAAGTTCCTGTATATGTAGGTGCCGAATTGCTTTCGAAAAAATTTGATATGAATGTGGTTTTTCTTAAAGTTTCAAAAGTAAAAAGAGGTTTTTATGAAGCTGAATTAGAGGTTTTAACAACGGATATTAAAAAAATCCCTGATTTTGAGATAATGGATGTTTTTCTGCGAAAAGTAGAACAACAAATTATTGAAGCACCAGAATTTTATCTTTGGACGCATAAACGTTGGAAACATAGCGGAAAAAAGCCTAAAGCCTAAATAACAAAGATGGTTTTGTATTTAGATTTTTAGGATATGATTCCAATTTATTTTATACCAAAATTTAAAAAGACCTTCTTCCCCTTTGATATCAATTCGTTGAATTTCGAATTTATTTTTGAAAGGAAATGAATTCGATCGGTTGCCTATTCTAAGTCCAAAACGGATGTTGTTTTGGTTTAAAACAGTCTTAAAATTTTCTTTTTCAACTCCTTTTCTTGGGTAACTTCCATACGGATAAGCAAGTGCTGGATATACTTTTAGGTTATTTTCTTGAATTATTTTGGCACAAGCATCAAAATCAAGTTGTATTTCTGCATTCGATAATTGCTTATAGTTTTTGTGTTCGAAAGAATGAAAACCAAATTCGACAATAGTACTATCAATATCTTTTAATTGAGAAATAGTCATGATTTTATCGGATCCATTATTCCATAAATCGGTTTTGCCAATGTAGGCAAAGGGGATGAAAAAAGTAGCTTTCAAATTGTATTTTTTCAACAGCGGCAAAGCATAAAGATATTGGCTTTCGGTCACATCATCAAACGTAATTACAATCGAATGGTTGGGGATTGATTTTCTATTTTCTAATTCCGAAAAATGGAAGGAAGTATAATTATTTTTGTCTAAATACTTAAACTGTTCCTCTAATTTTTTGGTAGAAATCGTTAGCTTTTTACTTTCTTTTTCATCACAGCAAATAGTATGATACATTAATATGGGAAGACGTGGCATATTTTTTTTTTATTAATTAGTAAAAGTATTACTTTTGAGGACTGAAAACATATTTCAGCTAAATTAATTATATGATATCGAAACTATCCGTTTTTATTATTGCTTTTAATGAAGAGCGAATCATCGAGCAATGTTTGAAAAAGCTCGACTGGTGTGATGAAATTATAGTTGTAGATTCAGGTAGTACAGATGCTACAGTTGCTATTTGTGAAAAATATAATGCTAAAGTTTTCTATAAAAAATTTGAAGGCTATGGCGAACAAAAACAGTTTGCATTAGATCAAACTTCAAATGACTGGGTTCTTAATTTAGATGCAGACGAAGAACTTACCGATGCTTTAATAAATGAAATAAAAACACAATTAGATAAAAATGAACCTGAGATAGTAGGTTTTTACATTAAAATGAGAATGGTCTTTTTAGGAAAGATTTTTAATTATGGTAATGAGAGTAATAGGGATTCATTACGTCTTTTTAATAAAAATCATGGCAAAATAGATCCTGTAACCATTCATGAATCTGTTATTTTGAATGGTAAAACCCTAAAACTAAAAAACCATTATTTGCATTATACTTGTAATTCTCTTGGAACTTACATAAACAAGCTCAATAAATATACAGGTTTTTATGCCGAAAATAAATTCAAAAAAAATAAATCCTATTCTTTATTAGAAATCAGCTTGAAAGTTAAGCTTGAATTTATAAAAAAATATTTTTTCGAATTGAATTGCCTAAATGGTAAGGCTGGTTTTTATTGGTCTTATATTTCTTCTGTTTATTCGGGGGTGAAATGTATTAAAACAAATGAAATGTATTTATTGAATAAATGATTTTTTTCAATTGAATCCCAAAATCATCTGTTTTTTAAATTGAATACATTTTCAATCCAATTTTCTATTGTGTATTTTTTATAAATATTTTCAGGAATTGGTTCGTAATTCGTATTGAAGAAATCGCTATTAAAATCTAAATTTGATTCACTAATAACCAAAATGTTTTTGGGATTATAAAAATCATATTTTACAATAGACGAGTTATTTGTAATAATCTTTTTTTGATAAGCCATTGCTTCAAAAAAACGAAAGCTTAAGCCAGTTTGATTTTCTCTAACAAGGTCAAATACTACATGTGTTTGAGAATAGTAGTTTCCAATATTTTCCTGCTTTATGCGGTTTCTCCTATAATAAATAAATTTATGTTTATTTTTAAAAATTGAAAATAGACACTTCTTCCATGTTTTTTTTCCAGCAATTATAAACAAATAACTGACCTTTATTTCAGTTAATTTTTTTTCAATTTCATATAAAAATTGCAATCTATTGTCAAATGATGCAAGATAAAAAGCCTGAAACTTTGGCTTTTCAATCGTTAATGGCTTTTTGTCTAAATAAATATAATTTGTAATTTTCTGAAAATGATACTTTTCGATATCATTTGTGTCAAAAGAGAAAATAGTATCAAAAATGCCTTCTAACAAATGTTCCACTGGATTTCTGGCTACACTATCATAAAGATAAGCAATGTATCGGGAGGTGTGTTTTTTTATTTCTAAATGATGCTCTTTAGTGATTGATTCAGGATTGATAACTAATATTTGATCTTGTTTTCCAAGTTTTTGCAAAGTATCGAGAATAAAATCTTGAATTTTTTGTTTTTTTGGATTTTGATTCAGAAAAACTTTCGAAAATGCATTTTTAACTCGATCTAAAATAGTAGCATGCTTAAAAGCTCCAATATTTATATGAACAGATTCGATTCCTCTTTTTTGTAAGGCAGTACAAATATGTTTGTCATAATTCTAATAATCAAAACTAATTACAACTATTTTTTTGATTGACATTTTTTTACTGTTTTACAGAATTGTTCAATAAGTACTTTGAAGATTAAAGCTAAGTGGTATTAATGTACGAAGACAAATGAACCCTTTTAATAAATAATTATTTTTTCAATTTAATCCATAAAGCACGGAGTTGTGCAAATCTGT
>CAILTC010000270.1 GCA_903837025.1 uncultured Bacteroidota bacterium
ATGGTGATATTTGTTTCTTTCTCGCTACAGCCCATCGTAACTTTAATCTTGTAATTTCCTTCAGGAAGTTTAACCGAAAAGTAGGCTGATTTTTCGGTAACGAAAGAAATGTTTTTTATTTGTACATTTTGGGCGGTATTAAAATCGAATCCAAAACCTGAAGTTGAGTTGTAAACTAACGGTTTATCAATTTGGTTTCCTTTTGCTGATTTTTTATTGGTTCCAAAGTAAAACAATTGGCTATCAGCCGAATTTTTGGAAGAAATTAGTGTGTTTTCTTTTGTCATTAGACCATGAAAATGCATCGAAAAAAGTTCGCATGGTAAATAAAATAAAAAAATTAGCAAGAATAAACGTCTAGTATGTATCAACTGTATAGGATTTAAATGGAATAGTTTTTCAAAAATAATAGTTACAGTTGAGTATTCCATCCTGCACTATGATGTAGAAAAAACTGCTAAATAATCCTAAAACATCAATTTTTATACTAGAAAATGCAGTCTTATTATATTAAAATTGCTTAAATAGAATTTCTATCTATGAAATTGAAAGGTACTTTTACTTTGCCTTTTTCTTTATTAATTATCATTTTGGAAGCTGTTTCTCCCATGATTTTAAAATCGGTAGAAATTACAGTTATTCCAAGAAGTTCTTTAAGTGCAGTGTCATTATAAGAAATAATACCAATATCTTTTCCTAAAACATATTTTTTATCTCTAATTTGTTTGACCAAATTTACCAAGTCAGATTCTTCGATAGTGATAAATAAATCTTTTTCTTTAAGGATTATATCCTCACAAACTTCGTTGATAATCTCGAAATTTAGCGTGTTTTCTAAGCAAAAACGCTTGAATCCATTTAAAATTCTTCTTGGATAAGGATAAATAGCTTTTTGAGGATAAACTAAAACTAATTTTTCATAAGTAACTATTTTTTCAAGACCTTCAGTCAGCGCATTATAAATATCATTATCGAAATCTTGATAAATTTCTACTATTTCCCCATCCATCCCAAGCTTGCTATTATCCATAATAATAAGTTTTTCTTTTGGAATACTTTTTAAAGCTTTGATTACTTCGTCAGTATAACTAACATGTTTTAAATCTTCAGTTTTGAAATGGGGCATGATAACATAGTGATCATAAGCACCTTTATTCTTTTCCAATAAATTTAAAAATAAAGATTCATCACAATGATATATGTGCAAGTCGATATTCATATTTTCTCCTATACTATTTACAAAATGGTTGTAAGTAGCCATCTTATAAGAACTTAACTTATTAACTAAAAAAAGAATATTTGTTTTTGCAACCTGTTTTGTTCTTGTAATGTAATATCCTTTGCCTCTAATAGATGAAATTACTTTTCGTTCTTTCAAAATATTATATGCTTTTTCGACTGTGTCTCTCGAAATATAAAATTCTTCACTAAACATGTTGATCGAAGGAATCTTTTGATCAATTTTTAGATTTCCTGAAGAAATGTTATGACTAATGGAATCAACAATTTGCTTGTATTTAGGTACACGCGAATTTTCATCGATATTAATATATTTAATCATATTCATAACTAGTGAATTTTACCTTTAATCAAGGTGGTTTAATTTTTTAATATTGCTATTCTATATAAAATTTGTCAAGTTCTGTTGTTTCTAAACCCACTTTATCGTATCATTTATTTTAAATAAAAATTTAAATAATGTAATCGATTACACAAATGTAATTATATTTTTAAACATTCACGTATTTTTAAAATATATTTTTAAAAATTTGCTTAAATAAACATATTTCTTACTAAATCATTGAAATGATTGTGCTATTAACAAAATAGTGGTTTTTTCAACAAAAGAATAAAGACACTGAATAAATAATAACTAAATCGTTGTAATTACTTGCTAATTCAACCAGTTTGTAAGTGCCTTTTTTAGTAAAAATAAAAATACTCTCAGTTTACTATCCTATTTGGAGAGTTGAGAAGAGTGAAAATCTGTTTTGTAGAAGGACAGTACAGGATAGTTTTCTTTTTAACATTCTCTTATTTTACATCAGAAAATTAATTAACTCTAAAAATATATTAAATGCAAGCACTTCTCGGTATACTGTTTCATTCGATAGGAGGTTTCTCCTCAGGAAGTTTTTACATGCCTTTTAAAAAGGTTAAAGGTTGGGCTTGGGAAAGCTACTGGATCGTAGGTGGATTTTTCTCCTGGTTAATTGTTCCACCAATTGCAGCTTACCTAACTGTTCCTGGTTTTGTTGATATTATTCGTGAAGCAGCACCTTCTATAAAAACAGTTACTTATTCAATGGGTTTAATCTGGGGAATAGGCGGTTTGACATACGGACTTGGTGTTCGCTATTTAGGAATGTCATTAGGAAACTCAATTACTTTAGGTTTTTGTTCTGCTTTTGGAGCATTAGTACCTTCTATTTATTATAATTTTTATCCTGTTGCCGGTAAAGTTTCATTTACCGATATGTTATCAAATACTGGAGGTCGTTTAGTTCTTCTAGGAGTTTTAATTTGTATTATAGGAATTGCTTTTTCAGGTAGAGCAGGAATGCTAAAAGAAAAAGATTTTGCCACAGGACACGAAGATAAAGACAAAGATTTCAGTTTGGTAAAAGGATTAATCATTGCTATAATTTCTGGAATCTTGAGTTCTTTTTTCAATTTCGGAATTGAAGCTGGAAAACCTATGGCGGAAGAAGCAGTAAGACAAGGTTTCAACCCTTTGTTTCAAAACAATGTTACTTATATCGTTATCCTTTGGGGTGGATTGACAACCAATTTTATTTGGTGTATGTATCTTAATTTCAAAAACAAAACTTTCGGGGATTATACTAATGCTCAAACTCCAATCGCAAAAAACACTTTGTTTTCTGCCATCGCCGGTACCATGTGGTTTTTGCAATTTTTCTTCTACGGAATGGGCGAAAGCAAATTAGGAAACGGAGCAAGTTCATGGATTTTACACATGGCAACTATTATTTTAACGGCTAACTTTTGGGGGTTTTATTTAAAAGAATGGTCGGGAGTTTCTAAAAAAACTTTCAATACATTCCTTTTGGGAATTGGTCTAATTCTAGCCTCCATTTTTGTGGTAGGAATTGGAAACTCACTTTAATTTTTTTATTTCAATAAACAACTTTAATCAAACACGATGTCAAATATAAACAACAATAATATGACTTTTAAGCACGTAAGCTACCTTTGGGATGATGCTAAAGCGGCTGCATTAGCAGGAGATGAAGTAGCACTTTTTATATATCGTTCTAATTTATTAGGAGCAGATTTAAGATTAACAAACTACGGAGGAGGAAATACTTCGGTAAAAATAACGGATAAAGACCCATTAACAGGAGCTTCTTCTGAAGTAATGTGGATCAAAGGTTCTGGTGGCGACATTGGAACATTAACAAAATCAGGTTGCGCAGCACTTTATTTAGAAAGATTGCTTAACCTAGAAAACGTATATAGAGGAATTGAATTTGAAGACGAAATGGTTGAATTATTCAATCACTGTATTTTCGATTTAGCTTCAAAAGCGCCTTCAATCGACACGCCATTACACGGTTTCTTGCCTTTCAAACATATCGATCACTTACATCCAGATGCTGCAATTGCTATTGCTGCGGCAAAAGATGGAGCTAAAATCACCGAAGAATTATTCAACGGAGAAATTGGCTGGGTGGGATGGCAACGTCCAGGTTTCGACTTGGGGCTACAGTTGAGAGCTTGTCTTGAAGAAGCGGCTAAAAAAGGTAAAAAACTAAAAGGAATCATGTTAGGTTCTCACGGTTTATTTACTTGGGGAGACACTTCGTACGAAAGTTACATCAACACCTTGGAAGTAACCGAAAAATGTGCAGAATACTTGGAAAGCAACTACGGAAAAACCCGTCCTGTTTTTGGAGGTCAAAAAATAGAAAGCTTAAGTCCAGAAGCGCGTCAATTGAAAGCAGCGAAAGTGGCTCCAATCTTGAGAGGTTTCTGTTCATCTGAACGTAAAATGATTGGTCATTATACGGATGATGCTAGAGTTTTAGAATTCATCAATTCAAATGATATGGCAAAATTAGCTCCATTAGGAACGTCTTGTCCAGATCACTTTTTGCGTACAAAAATCAGTCCTTTAGTTTTAACATTAGATCCAAACGAAGATTTATCAGACGTAGAAGCTATCAAAGCAAAATTAACTCCTGCTTTTGAAGCCTACCGCGCGATGTATGCTGATTATTACAATATGTGCAAAAAATCGAATTCACCAGCCATGCGTGACCCGAATCCTGTGGTAATTTTATATCCAGGAGTTGGTATGTTCACTTTTGCAAAAGATAAAACGATGGCACGTTTGGCATCGGAATATTATGTAAATGCAGTGAATGTAATGAAAGGTGCCGAAGCAGTTTCGGAATA
>CAILTC010000271.1 GCA_903837025.1 uncultured Bacteroidota bacterium
AATAGATTTGAAAGCTATCCCAAGATTTACAATTTAAAAGAAAGCACGAATTCTATGACTAAAAGCTCTAAATACATTTTTGTTCTCGTATTCATTTTAATGCATTTCGGAGTTTTATCTGTCGAAGCTCAAAAAGCAGTTGCGGTTATTAATATCGAAAAATATGGAGCTGAAGGTGACGGAAAAACTTTAGATACAAAGGCGATTCAAAAAGCAATTGACGTAGCTGCAAAATCAGGAAATGGGACGAAAGTTTTAGTGCCTACGGGACATCAATATTTGATTAGCACTCTTGTTTTAAAAAGCGGCATCAATTTTTATTTAGAAGGAAATGCCCAACTTTTGGTCAGTGATAAAAAAGAAGATTATTCAGTTGAAGGGGCAATAATTGCCAATGATGTCAACAATCTAAAAATATCCGGAACGGGAAGTATAAATGGTCGTTCCATAGAATTTATGACTCATTATGATTCGGTTAAAGAAATTTGGATACCAAAAGAATGGAGACCGAAATTATTTATTCTTACCAAATGTGTAGATTTAGAAATAACAAATATCACGATCGAAAAAGCGCCTTCTTGGAGTTTACATCTATTGGGTTGTGAAAATGTTTTAATAGACGGTGTTAAAATCAAGAATAATCTCGACGTGCCAAATTGCGACGGAATTGATCCCGATCATTGTCGGAATGTTGAAATACGCAATTGCGAAATAAGTTGTGGAGATGATGCGATAGTTGTAAAAGCGACAAAACAGGATATTGATTATGGTCCATCGGCAAATATTTGGGTTCACGATTGCAAACTAGAAACTCAGGATTCGGGAGTTAAAATTGGAACCGAAACCATACAAGATATTTATAATATTGTTTTTGAACGATGCGAAATAAAAACGAGTTGCCGCGGATTAACAATTCAACTTCGGGATGTAGGCAATGTTTATAATATCATTTTTAGAGATATAAATTTCACGTCGAAATATCATTCGAATCCTTGGTGGGGGCGGGGAGAAGCGATTTCGTTTACCGCAATACCGCGTGAATTGGAAACTAAAATCGGCAAAATACACCATGTCTTAATCGAAAATGTAAAAGGAATAGCCGAAAATAGTATTCGTATCAACGGAACAAAAGAAAGCCGAATTACTGATATTCATTTTCAAAATGTGGACGTTACTTTGAATAGATGGACAAAATATCTGGGTAATCTTTTCGATAACCGACCAACAAAAGCGTACGAAGGGATTGAAGCGCATGATACTCCGGGGATTTTTATTCGATATAGCGATAGAGTAGTTTTGGAAAATTGTAAAATAGCTTGGGGAAATTCGATTCCAGATTATTTCTCGAATGCCATTCAAGCGAATAATGTTACTGGATTAGAAACGATTAATTTTAAAGGAGAATCAGCGAATCCTTCGAAATATAAGGCAATTGATATTCAAAAATAGTAATCCATTTTAATATGAATTTTAAAAATACATCTTATTTGAAACGAAGCAAAAAGTCATTTTTGCCATTGCTTGTATTTGTATTTTTTGGAAGTTATTCTTGGTCACAAGAAAATCGAAGTTTCAAAATTTTTCAGTTTCCAGCCAATAAAATTCCAACTATTGACGGAAATTCCGACGATTGGAAACTAGTTCCTGAAAGTTATAAAGTTGGTATGGATCAATTATGGGACGACAGCGGAAAACAGCCCAAAGCAGATTCTAAAAACTTGGATGTAAGCGTAAAAGTGGCTTGGGTAAAAGGATTGAATCGCCTGTATTTTTTATATGAAGCCTACGATGATTATTGGGATTTTTCCTTGACGGGTTTGCATAATGATATTTTCGAACTCACCGTTGATGGCGACCAATCTGGCGGACCATTTATAGATCGATTTCATCCCAATAAAACGTTGAGCCCAATGGATGCTTATTTTTCTTTTCACGGAGTTCACGCCCAAAACTATCATATTTTCACGCCTTCGGAAGGAAAAGATTGGGCTTTAGTATGGGGAAGTCAGCCTTGGATTAAAGAACTTCCGTATGCGAATGCAGCAACTCAATATAATTTTAAACCTGGAGAATCAGGGAAATTGACATTAGAATTTTGGATAACGCCTTTTGATTATGCAGGAAATGACCCCAAAAGAGCCGTTGAATCTATTTTGGAAGAAAATAAAAACATTGGACTTTCTTGGGCCGTTATTGATTATGACGATGTGAATAACGAAAAAAACAATGGCTTTTGGAACTTATCGAAAGAGCATACCATGTACGGAAATGCGAGTTATAGTTTACCCTTTAAATTAATGCCTTTGGAAGCGCAATTCAAAAAAGGAATAGCTGCAAAATGGGTGTTTAATGTGGTCGATATGGATCGAAGAATGGTCGCTTTTATTGATAAATCAGAAGGAGAAATCAAGTCTTGGAAATGGGATTTTGGTGACGGAACAACTTCGGTGAAGCAAAATCCAATTCATCAATATGCAGCCGCTGGAAAATATATTGTAGTTTTAGATATCGAAGGACCAAAAGGAAAATCTAGACTTTCGAAAGTTTGGGATGTCGCAGTTAAATAAGTAATAAACGCATAAAATAGAATAATCGAATGAAAAATAAATTCAATTTATGTTTGCCAGCAGCTGTAATGGCATTGCTATTTGTAGGTTGTAAAACGTATAAAAACACCACCGAAACGGGAATTGTTTTGAGCAATGATTCTAATTTAGAATTAACGGATAAACCAATTTCTATTGCAAGAAAACTGCTTCCAGTGAATAACAGCACAAATAATTATCCAGTTTTAATTTATAAAAACGACACAATTCCGTCTCAAGTTAATGATTTAGATGGCGATGGAAAATGGGATGAATTATTTGTAGTTGCTAATTTTTTGGCAAACGAAAAGAAAAACACAAAATTGGTTTGGGTTAAAAATGCCCCTAAATTTACCGTTAGAACCAGCGTTCGATTTGGAAAAAGAGAAGCCGAAAATATTCCCTTGCAACCTGCCACCGAAGAAACGGTAAATGCAAGCCAAGTATATAAAACATTAGGTTTTCAGAAATACCAAACCGATGGCCCGACTTGGGAGAACGACAAAATAGGTTTTAGACATTATCTAGATGGTCGAAATTCTAAAGATGTTTTTGGTAAAAAGATTCCAGCTATTACACCTGAAAATGTAGGCATTAATAGCAAAGGAGCCGTAGAAGATAATTATCATGTCATGAACGATTGGGGACGAGATATTTTTCCTGTTGGTAATTCGGCAGGACTTGGCGGTTACGCTTTATTAGTTGGTGATCAAATAAATAGACTTGGAATTCTTGGAACTGATAGTCTAAATAATATCGAAAAAACAACTTTCAAAATTGTTAGCGAAGGACCCGAAAACTCTATTTTGAGTTATGATTTCCATAATTGGAATGCTTCAGGAAATAAATATCAAGCAAAAGAAATTACTTCAATTTGGCCTGGAATGTATGGCTATAAAAACACTGTTACTTTAGATGGACTTAAAGGAAACGAAATGTTGCTAATTGCGCTTTCGAATATTAACAATCAAAAACCGTTGAACGTTGTTGAATCTGGCAATTTTGTTTGTTTGATGCAACACGACAAATTGGGTTATAACCGCGAATGGATTATGGGAACGGCAATTATAGTTCCTAAAAAGGACTACAACGGTTATATGGAAGCACCAAAAACAGGACAATTAACCAATTCTTATTTGGCTAAATTCAAAGTTGAAAATAACGAGCCAATCAGTTATTATGCGATTGCAACATGCTCAAATTTTAAAATCAGGCCCTATCAAATAAAAGTCTGCGTCCGCCTTGATAGCAACTATTTTTAACTAAAAAAGACTGTTTTTAAAGATCGAAGAGCACACGTCTGAACTCCAGTCACTAGT
>CAILTC010000272.1 GCA_903837025.1 uncultured Bacteroidota bacterium
GTTTGGTCGGCAGTATAATCAGAGCCAAGAATAGGCGCATCAGTAATTGGATTAATTAAATTTATGGTTGCTTCTTCAATTCCATTAACGCTCGGAGAGCTAAGTCCAACTCTAACTTGAATTGAATTTCCTTCAGCTGAAATATTAAATGTAAATGCCCCTACATTTTCTCCAGTTGCAATTTTCATCGGTTTCGGAATAGATTCTACAACATAACCTTCAGGAATTTGAAAACTTAAATTAAATTTTTCTTGTTTTGGATAACCAAAATAAATTGGGAATTGTCTTTTTTCCAAAACAAATGGATTTTTAGTATGGGTAAAAAATAACAATGGATTAATATACATTTTACCGCCAATAATTTCACATTCATTATCCGATGTAAAAGTGAAATTTTCTACAACTGGTTTAGATAAATTAGTAGTATTCTCAATCGCATAATCACTGATTTTTATTTCATTTAAATCATTCTCTAATCTTTCGAGATAATTTTCTTGATTGATTCCTTGATTTTTCGACCTAAAAGTAAACGCTTCATAATCTGCTCTTTGAATCCTTGATTTACCTGTTATTTTTCCATTTATACCAATTTCAACCTTCATATTTATCGTGCTGATTGATGGTAAATCAGTTACTAAATTAATTTCTTGTGAAGATCCGTCTGGTCTAATTAATCGCCCTGTCCAGTTCAAGGCATATAAAGGCAAAATATTTTGAACTGTATTTTTATTTGTTGCATCGAGTAGAATTTGTTTCCCATCAACCTCTACCGCAGCTACAACATAGTTAAAAACAGTTCTGCTAGGATAGACCGGAATTCCGTTTTCAGTAGTACTTACTAATACTGGATTGGCATTTATACCTGCATTAGCCAACATAGAAATTAGAATAAAATTAATTTCGGCAGTATTACCTGTCCCATCAATGTAAGCTTTTTTCACCCCTTTATCCGTATAATATCCTTTTTCATTATTCCAATTCATTTTGTTTTGAACAAATTTAAAAATGACTTCTATCCTTTCTAATTCAGAAGTAACATTTTTTAAAATAGTTTTTAAATCTTGTTCAAAATACAATCGCTCTTTGAGTTCTTTTCCAAAACTTTTATCCTCATAAATAGTTTTCGCTACACCCTCCCATGTCTTTGAATAATCTTTTACTGGTTCTTGGTAAAATTGAGTTCTTTCTAGCTCGTGCTGAATAGTTGATCTATAATTTTGAATATTATCTACAAAAGGCTCTTCTATTAATGCAGGAATATTTTCGGCGGTATAAATACTATTTATTTGCTCAAAATTTACAGAATCACTTCTTGTAGGATCATATTTATTGGCATAACTTAGGAATCCAGTCACCATTTTTGCCTCTGATTTTACTGGAAAAACACCCGTAAGAACTGGCTTATAGATAAAAAACAATGGTATTTCTGTATTATACTGAGAATGATTTACAGGAATGTCATATTGAAATTCAAAACTCGGAAACTTAACTATATTTTCTGATTTTAAAGTGTATTTAAATTCAACAACCGAACCAACTTTTACATTTGGCATGGTTATCGAAGCCTCATTCCAATATTTATTTACTTTTCTATTAAAACTTCCTTCACTTTTAAGCTTTGTTTTAATAACGACACCGTTTTCGAGATTGTAAGTAACACAATTTGAAAAATCTACTCTATCATCATTATAATTTTCATACCCAACATAATAAGGAACTTTGTAATCTGCCCATTTCAAACCTTCTTTTTTATATATTTTGACCCTAAAAGTATGTTCTGTATTGATGCTAAATCCATTTTTTAGATCGTACCCAAAAAAAGTACTAGCTTTATTAAATAATATTGCAGCAACTGCACTCGAATCAATTGGATGTAATTTTTCTTCTAATTCTGCATTGGATACCTTTCCGAATTCGAATTTTTGAGCATAGGAATTCGAAAACAAAATAAGAAGCAACAGAATAGCAATTTTTTTAATTTTCATTTTTATTATATTTTCTTCAAAACAATTCTCTCGTTTTGCTTATCTATCATTTGTTGGTAATAAGTTTTCAAAACATCATAATAATTAGATGAAATTATAGGTGTATTTATGTCTTTTGTTATCAATATCTGAATCTTATTTCCTGTATTACCTATTATATATTTAAAACTACCCATACTCTCCCCCGTAGCAATATTCATAGCTGCAGGTATTGATTCTACAGCATAACCTTCGGGTATTTCGATATTAATA
>CAILTC010000273.1 GCA_903837025.1 uncultured Bacteroidota bacterium
ACCAAAATTAATTACCACGGTTATTGAATCTCCATCAAAAGATCGGGTAAATGAAATTTGATTTTCTCTATATTCAAGTTTGTCATATTTCCCATATTGCAGGGCTTTTTGACTGTTTCTTAGCGCAATTAATTCTTTGTAATTCTTTAGAATCGAAGTCTTTTTCTTCAACAAATTCTGAACATTGATTTCTTTATAATCCGAATTGATTTTTATCCAAGATTTTACTGTTGAAAATCCAGCGAAAGCATTTGCGTTCCATTGCATTGGACTTCGCGATTTATCCCGATTGTGTTTATTGCCTTCTAAAAGAGCTTCACTTGGATTTTTTCCTTGATCCAAAGCCAATTGATATTGCGTTTTTCCTTGAATATCGACCATTTCTCCAATGTTTTGAGCAGTGATATTATGCATCCCGATTTCTTCTCCGTAATAAATAAAAGGCACGCCTTTTGCCGTCAAAATTAAAGCTACTAATGCTGTAGCCTTTTCTGAATTTCCATCCGCTAATCGATCGATCATTCGAGGCATATCGTGGCTTCCGAAAAATAAGGTTGGATAATTACTCATGTTCTTTTCCATGCTTTCGAGCTCATCGAAAATACGTTTTGCCGAAAATTTATCAATACTTCCAAAGTTGAAATTAAAAACCACATCCAATAAATCGGGTGATTGATATTGCTTTAAAACCTCTATTTTATCGCTTCCAATTTCACCCACAACAAAACGATTATCGTATTCATTGACCACCGATTTTATCGTTTTCATCGCCGCCGAAACACCCGATTGATTAATATCATTCGTATGTTCCTGAACGCCATCTTTCATTGGATTATCATTTGTAATGCCGTCCGTCGTCAAAAAATTGATGACATCCAAACGGAAACCATCCACACCAGCATCTAACCAAAATCGCAACACATTCTGAACCTCAGCAACGACTTTCGGATTCGACCAGTTAAGATCCGCCATCCGTTTATCGAACTTATGATAGTAAAATTGGTTCGTTATGCTGTCTTTTTGCCAAGCTGTTCCACCAAAAAAAGATTCCCAATTATTGGGTTTATCCTTCCAAATATAAAAATCACGATACGGATTATCTTTCGATTTTTTAGATTCTTGAAACCATTTACATTCTGTAGAAGTATGGTTCAAAACCATATCCATAATTACTTTGATTCCTTTTTCATGCGCTACTTTCAAAAAAACATCAAAGTCCGCTTTGGTTCCATACGTGGGATCAATTTCATAATAATTGGCAATATCGTAACCGTTATCCACTTTTGGCGAAGTCAGAAAAGGTGTTAGCCAAATTCCCTTTACGCCTATTCCTTCCAGATAATCCAACTTTGCAGTCATTCCTTTAAAATCGCCATATCCATCGCCATTGCTATCCGCATAACTAGGCATATAGATTTGATAAAAAACGGATTCTTTCCACCATTTTTTGGTCGGTTGTTTTTTCATCGTTGTACAAGAGCTAAAAGAAATCAATATGCTTATTAAAACAATTATTTTAATTGCTAATGCCATTTTTAGATGTTTATTTTTCATATTTATTGTATTACGGCAATTTAACTTCATTCAAAAAATAATGATTTAATATTTTTTTCGTCAATGAATACTTATTTAAAAATCGCTAAACCTACATAAGAATCAGCTGTGCCGTAATAAAGAAACCATTC
>CAILTC010000274.1 GCA_903837025.1 uncultured Bacteroidota bacterium
AGTTCCAAGAATATCTTCGGCAGTTGTAAAAGTGATTAAATCGCCATCATTTACAACAACACCATCTTCCATCATTCCTACGCGAAGTTTTGGTCCTTGCAGGTCACCAAGTATTGCGGTTGTATATCCAAATTCTTCGTTGATACTTCTAATTATATTGATTTTTTCTTTCACCCCTTCATAGTCAGCATGAGAAAAATTTATTCTAAACACATTTACACCAGCCTCGATCATATCTTTTATGATTTCTCTGGTATCACACGCAGGCCCTAGGGTGGCTACAATTTTGGTCTTTTTGTTTGTAATCATTTGTATTAAAAAATTAAATTGTTTTTCGATTTTATTTTATTTGTTTCGACGGTGTATGCTGTCGATATGCTTTCAATTGTATTTAATAAGGACTGAATTTCTGTCAGCTCTATTGTTTCTTCAAGGTTTTCAATTTTCAAAAAATAATCTACCTTTTTTAGTTCGGGAAGCAAATAGACTTTCGTCGCTACTTCCATTTTTATGTTTGAAAACAGATTTTGGCTATTTCCGTTTTTATGTTGAATAACTTCGTTTTTATTTTGAATCAAGTTCCAAGAAATCACTTTTTCCTTATCATAATAATAAAATCTTGAGAATTTTGTATCTCCTTCTTTTATGCTAATTTGAATTTCATTCTTGCTTTTGCCTAAATTTATCGGAAGCTTTTGATTGATGAAATACGCTAATCGATAGTCTTCTAATGAAGTATGTATGGCAATAAGATGATAATCTATTTCGTCAAATTCGCCCAAATCCAATTTATGAATCGCCATTTCGTCAAAAATAAGGTGTAAATATAGTATTTCTATTGAAGCATTTGGCCCCATAAACTGATGTTTTCGTTATTTTACAAACGAAAACGTTGTAGTTTTAGTGAATTTAATACTATTTATTGTCAATTTTATCTTGAAACGCAAAATAGGCTCGTTGCGATGCTTTTTCCTCTGCTTTCTTTTTAGAGGTAGCTCTCGCTTTTGCAATTACTTTATCATCGATGCTTAATTTTACTCCAAATAATCGTTGGCCATCAATTCCGTTATCGTCAAATATGTCATAATGAAACTGTTTTTTTTCTTTTTGACACCATTCTATAATCAAACTCTTATAGCTGATTACTTTTCCTTCGAGTCGGGCAATATCCACATAAGGAACAACTACTCGCTTTTGAATGAATTTTTCACAATATTCATAACCTCTGTCTAAATAGATGGCACCAACTAATGATTCAAAAATATTACCGTGAATGTTTTCTCCAAAATGCTGTAAAGGAACCTTGCTTTCTATAAACCGAACAAGATTCAAATCTTTTCCTAGCTCATTCAAATGTTCTCGACTTACAATTTTTGAACGCATTTTCGTGAGATAGCCTTCGTCACCTGCGGGTGCTTTACTAAACAAATAGGCAGCTATCACGGAACTTAACATGGCATCCCCAAGGAATTCAAGGCGTTCATAATTGATAGCATTTCCTTTTTCATCTAACCTATTTGAAGAACGATGGGTAAAAGCTTTTTTATAATATTCGATCGTTTTAGGATCAAAACCTAAAATTTCTCGGATAGTATCAAAAAAAATCCCGTCTTCAAGAGAACGGGATTTCGAAAATATTTTTCTAATTATATTCATGTATAATTAGATAACTAATTTTTTTACCAATACGCAAGCATTGTGTCCTCCAAAACCAAAAGTATTACTCATTAAAACGCTAACGTCTCTTTTTTGAGCAACATTAAAAGTAAAGTTTAATTTAGGATCAATATTTTCATCATCGGTAAAATGATTTATCGTTGGAGGTATAATTCCATGTTTTATAGAAAGAATAGACGAAATAGTTTCTATTGCACCAGCGGCACCTAGTAAGTGACCTGTCATCGATTTTGTCGAATTTAAGTTCATCGTATAAGCATGCTCTCCAAAAACGTGTTCAATCGCTTTCGATTCAGCTAAATCACCAAGCGGTGTTGAAGTTCCGTGCATATTTACACCATCAACATCGGTAGGTTTTAAGCCTGCATCTCTCAAGCAGTTCAGCATTACATTTTTTGCACCCAATCCTTCCGGATGAGGAGCTGTAATATGATAGGCATCTGCAGACATTCCTCCACCGCCAATTTCGCAGTAAATTTTTGCTCCACGAGCGATTGCGTGTTCGTATTCTTCAAGGATTAATGCTCCAGCACCTTCACCAAGAATAAAACCATCACGGTCTTTATCCATAGGTCTTGAAGCTGTTTTAGGGTCGTCATTTCTTGTCGAAAGAGCGTGCATAGCATTAAATCCGCCCATTCCAGCTATTGTCACTGCAGCTTCTGAGCCACCAGTAACCATCGCATCGGCATGACCTAATCTGATATAATTGAAAGCGTCAATAATGGCATTTGTAGAAGAGGCACAAGCCGAAACTGTTGCAAAGTTAGGTCCTCTGAAACCGTATTTTATAGAAATATGTCCGCAAGCAATATCCGAAATCATTTTTGGGATAAAGAAAGGATTAAATCGTGGCGTTCCATCTCCTTTTGCAAATTCTAGCATTTCGATTTGAAAGGTCTCTAATCCTCCAATTCCAGATCCCCAGATAACTCCAATTCTGTCCTTGTCTAATTTCTCCATGTCGAATCCTGCATCAAGCACAGCTTGATCAGATGCAACAAGAGCATATTGAGCATATCGATCCATTTTTCGAGCTTCTTTTCTATCAATGAAATCTACGACATTAAAATTTTTCAATTCGCAAGCGAACTGAGTTTTAAATTTCGATGCATCAAAATAAGTAATTGGTGCTGCTCCACTAACGCCGTTAATAAGACCATTCCAATACTCTTCAATGTTATTTCCGATAGGAGTAAGAGCGCCTAAACCTGTTACCACAACTCGTCTTAATACCATAATTTATTATATTTTAGAATCTTTAAACAAATAAAACCCATGCTTTCTTGCTGTTTTAATATCACAAAAGAGCCATGGGTATTCTATTATAAATATCATTTTTGATTGAAATTCAATCAGGAATTTAATTATAAAAAATAATAACACCCGTTTACAAAAATGCAAACGGGTGTTTTTTATTATTTCTTAGCTTCTTCGATATAAGAAATCGCTTGACCTACAGTAGCAATGTTTTCTGCTTGATCGTCTGGAATTTGAATATCAAATTCTTTTTCGAATTCCATGATAAGCTCTACAGTGTCTAATGAATCAGCTCCTAAATCATTAGTGAAGCTAGCTTCTGTTACAACTTCGTTTTCGTCAACACCTAATTTGTCTACGATAATAGCTTTTACTCTTGATGCAATGTCTGACATAATCTTTAATTTTAAAATTTAATTTGTTGGCAAAAATAAAAAACTTTATTTTAAAACAACTATTTAGTTAATAAATGTGATGACGAAT
>CAILTC010000275.1 GCA_903837025.1 uncultured Bacteroidota bacterium
TAACGAAAAGCCCATTTCCATTGAATTTTATAGTGGGTTAAATTTAATTTTTTAGAAAATTGAATTAAATCTTCTTTTTTGAAACCTCTTAAAATGGAAACCAATCCATCTTCTCTAGACATGGCATTCAGTTGAAATACAAAGCATAAAACTTGAAATAATCTGTAGGCTATTGCACTTCTGTGCAAGTCATTTATCACAATTCCGACTCTTGAATTGGCATTAAAAACGGTCATTAATTGTATAATTTCATCCTTTTTAAAATGATGTAATGTCAATGTGCATATAATAATATCATATTTTAATTCGGAGAATTTTTTATCAAAAACATCCTCACACTGATAACTAATATTCGAATAGTCTTTGGATAAAGACTGAGCGTGATTTACAGTGAAATTATTAGCATCAATTCCGATTAATCGAAAAACTAAATTGTGTTTCGAACCAAATTTGGCTAATGCCCGTAACATATCACCGTTGCCACAACCCACATCTACAATTACAATTTCTTGCTGTGCGGGAATATTTACAATTAAATTTTCAACTGCTTGTAAAGTTAGTTGGTTTCCGCCCAAGAACTGATTTATTTTTGCGATTTTATCCAAAGCATCACGTAAAATTTCACCTTCCAAGGCAAAATCATCCATTATTTCTAGTTCATCTGATCGATACTTTGTGCTTATTGACATCTTATAATTTTAAAATGATTGGTTTACCATGTGTTTTCTGAATGATTTTTGGTAAGATAAATGGAAATAGAATTAATAACTGCATCAAAACAGCAGTTAATTTATCATTTTTTAATATTCTGGATAAAATACGTCCCGTTAAAAATCTGTTTTTAAAATTAAAATTCCATTCTCGTCTATATTTTTCTTCCATTTCTATTCTGGAATTAAACTTATTTTCTAAAAAATCGATGCATAATTCTGATGCGATTTTTGCACTATGAATTGCCATTGCCATTCCGTTGCCACACAAAGGGTGAATTAATCCGGCAGTATCACCGATCATTAAAATATGATTTTCGACTGCGGTTTTTTTCTCGAATGAAATTTGGCTTATCGTCAATGGTTTATCAAAAAGTAATTTACTGTTTTCGAAAATCGCTTTCAAATTCGGATTTTTATACATTATTTTTGATTGCAATTCTTCGATAGTATTGTGTTTCTTAAAAGTGTTATAGTTGACTAGATAACAAATGTTTATGATGTTGTTTTCTACTGTTGATACCCCACAATAACCGCCTTCGAAATTATGTAATGCAACCCTATCATTTTTAAATTCTCCAGAATAATGTGCTTTTACAGCTAACCAATATGATTTTTTTTGAATGAAATCACGATTCAGTTTTTGATCTAAATTGGAACGTTTTCCAAAAGCAGCAAGTACAATTTTTGACTTTAATTTAAAATTATTGGAAGTAGAAATAGTGAATTCATCATCGATAAATTGAATATCGATTGCCGAATCCTGAAGGATTTGACACCCATTTTCTTTGGCTTTTTCAAAAAGATAATGATCTAAAACAAACCGACTTATTCCAAAGCCACCAAGAGGTAATTGGGTAGAAATAATTTTTCCATTTGCATCTGAAAATTCTAAGTTATTGATTTTTGAAGGTTTCAAGTCGGAAATTTTTAATTCTAAAGCTTCCAAATAAGGCAAAACTTCATTAGAAATATATTCTCCGCAAACCTTGTGTTTTGGATATTCATTTTTTTCAATCAGGATCACTTTCAATCCTGATTTCGATAAATGAATGGCTGCTGTAAGACCAGCTAATCCTCCGCCAATAATGATAACATCTGAGTTTGCTTCCATAGGTTGGCTAATTTAGCATTTTCCTTAGTAACTTTTTCAATATTACCATTACTTTATATCTTGTTGAATATTATGGAAACAAAAAAAAGGCAAAATAGAAATTTCTACTTTGCCTTTTTTTCAATAATTTAGGATTACCCCACTTAACTTTCAAACTCATTTTCAAGTTAAGTGAATGTAAACAACAATATCTTTTGGGGGGCTAATAAGTTTTTAACTAATTCAAAAATATTATAAAAACAAGAGATAAAGGGTGAATCCCAAGACACATTACGTGCATATTTCATTGTATTAACCGATTTTTTTCATTGCGGTCATTGACTCTCTCAACCAAGCTCCTACTTCTTCGATAGGATGTTGACGAATGCTTTTGTTTACAGCAATAAGAACCGCATTATCAACACCGTTTGAAGTTGAAAATGATTTTCCGATAATTTTAGTTTCAACTGTTTTCATGAAATCTGCTAATAATGGTTTACAAGCATGATCGAATAAATAACAACCGTATTCCGCAGTATCAGAAATGATTCTGTTCATTTCGTATAATTTTTTTCTAGCTACGGTGTTTGCAATCAAAGGCAATTCGTGTAAAGACTCATAATAAGCTGATTCTTCAATAATTCCTGATTCAGTCATAGTTTCGAAAGCTAATTCTACACCTGCTTTTACCATTGCAATCATCAAAATTCCGTGGTCAAAATATTCTTGTTCAGTAATATGTGCAGCAGTTGGAGCCGTTTTTTCAAAATTAGTTTCGGCAGTTGCAGCTCTCCAAGTCAATAAATTAACATCATTATTATCCCAATCGATCATCATATTTCTTGAGAATTCTCCAGAGATAATATCATCTTGATGTTTTTGGAATAACGGACGCATAATGTCTTTTAATTCTTCAGCAATTTCGTAAGCTTCGATTTTTGAAGGATTGTTTAAACGATCCATCATATTAGTGATACCACCATGTTTCAAAGCTTCGGTGATAGTTTCCCAACCGTATTGAATTAATTTTGAAGCATAAGCTGGTTCGATTCCTTTTTCGACCATTTTGTCAAAACATAAAATAGAACCTGTTTGCAACATTCCACAAAGGATAGTTTGCTCTCCCATTAAATCCGATTTTACTTCGGCAACAAATGAAGAGTTCAAAACTCCTGCTTTATGTCCACCTGTAGCAACTGCATACGCTTTTGCTTGTTCGAAACCTTCATTATTTGGGTCATTTTCAGGGTGAACCGCGATTAATGTTGGTACACCAAAACCTCTTTTGTATTCTTCACGAACTTCAGATCCTGGACATTTTGGAGCACACATAATTACTGTGATGTCTTTACGGATTTGCATACCTTCTTCAACAATGTTGAAACCGTGAGAGTACGCTAATGTTGAACCATTTTTCATTAATGGCATGATGGCAGTAACTACCGCAGTGTGTTGTTTATCTGGTGTAAGGTTACAAACCAAATCAGCCGTTGGGATTAATTCTTCATAAGTTCCCACTGTGAAACCATTATCAGCAGCATTCATATAAGAAGCTCTTTTTTGAGCAATTGCTTCAGCACGCAAGGCATAAGA
>CAILTC010000276.1 GCA_903837025.1 uncultured Bacteroidota bacterium
CGAAAATTATGCAAAAATTAATGGTGTAAGAACAAAACTTGAAGATCACTCTATTTTTGTTGCTTTTGCACCAAAAGATAATCCAAAAATTGCCATAGCCATATTAGTAGAAAACGGAGGATTTGGAGCGGCAATTGCTGGGCCAATTGCCAGTTTGATGATAGAAAAATATCTTAGAAAAAAAATTACAAGAACCGATTTGGAAACACGAATCCTTGCGAAAAGTTTACAAAGTCAGTATGCAAAATTAGGTGGTAGCTCAGCAGCTAGTAAAATAGAAAGAAAAGCTATAATAGATTCTATTTCAAAAAACACAATTCCAGTTCAAACAATAAAAGTAGATTCAACCAAACAAAAATAACAAGCGATTTATTTCAAATGAAAAATCAAAGTATAACGAACAATCTCGACTGGATTTGTATCATCATCTATATTGCATTAGTAATAATGGGATGGTTAAATATATATTCTTCTTCGTTATCATCCTTGGAAGACACTTACCAAAAACAGCTTGTCTTTATAGTATTAGCAATTCCATTAATTTTCATTATCCTTTCTATTGACGGAAAATTTTACGAAAAATATGCAAGTATAATTTTTGGAATTTCCTTATTATCATTATTAGGATTATTTGCATTTGGTAAAGTTATTGCCGGTCAACGCTGTTGGTATAGTTTTGGAGGATTTACACTTCAACCTTCAGAATTTGCAAAAGCCGCAACATCATTGGCATTAGCCAAATATTTAAGTGACACTCAAATAAATTTGAAGGATGTCAATAGACAAATTCAAGCTTTGGCTATTGTTTTTTTACCTGTAATGCTAATATTACCACAACCTGATCCAGGAAGCGCACTTATTTATAGCATATTTATAATAGTCTTATATCGTGAGGGATTGCCTTCATGGTATGTGTTGACTGGATTTACAGCCATTCTTTTATTCGTATTAACTCTCGTTTTGCAAACTCAATATGTAATTCTCATAGCGTTTTTAGTAATTCTTTTTATTCATTTCAAATCAAGATTATCCGAAAGAAATATCGTTTTAAGCGGAATACTTTTTGCACTCATTTCTGGATTTGTTTTGTCTGTAAATTATATTTTCGAACATGTATTTAAACAACATCATCGAGATCGTTTTAATATTTTGTTAGGAAAATCATTAGATGTGAAAGGCATTGGGTATAATACTAATCAAGCTAAAATAGCCATAGGATCTGGTGGATGGTTTGGAAAAGGGTTCCTAGAAGGAACCCAAACCAAAGGAGGTTTTGTTCCTGAACAACATACTGATTATATTTTTACTACCGTAGGTGAAGAATGGGGATTTTTAGGTACACTAGTTGTAATAGGCCTTTTTGTGGGTTTATTTCTTAGAATAATTTACCTCGCCGAAAGACAAAAAACTAAATTCAGTCGAGTTTATGGCTATTGTGTTGCTGGAATTTTATTCATTCACTTTTTTGTAAATATATCAATGGTATTGGGAATTTTTCCAACCGTGGGTGTACCACTTCCCTTCTTTTCGTATGGAGGTTCCGGTCTTTGGGGATTCACGATATTGTTGTTTATTTTTATTAAAATGGATGCCAATAAAGTAAATGAGTGGTAGTTAATTAAAACTCCAATCTTTATAATCGCTGCTTTTTTCTAAACGATCTTCGGTTGCGTCATCTAATTGTGGAAAGAAATCAATTCCAGTAAGTTTTTCGATACTGTCTACTGGGACTACAAAATCATACAATGGTTTATCACTTGCTGCGTTTGGAACTAAAAAAGCAATCATTTTATAGTTCCCATTCGACTTATTCAATAGCACTTTGTAGAAATACTTTGGCACCGAAACATTTTCTCGTCCAATTGTTACAAGTGAACCTTTTAAAACCCCTCCTGTAACCACATAAA
>CAILTC010000277.1 GCA_903837025.1 uncultured Bacteroidota bacterium
ATAAGCTAAAATACAATTTTGAAAGCAATTCACAACCGTTCGAACCTTCGTTAAAATTATGGATAGGTTGGGAATTATAAGCTAAAATACAATTTTGAAAGCAATTCACAACAGAAAATCGTTGAACAAAATCGAAAGGTCGATTTTCCGTTGTGAATTGGCTGTTTAAGATATTGAAAAGATCAAAATCCTAAAAAATTTACTTTTTCATTAATAATGCTTCCACTTCTCGTAAATCACCATCTACTTTTTCAATTTTCAAATCTAAAATAGCAGCAATCAGCGGATAAACACTCACGTTCTGAAAAGTTCCCATTCTTTTACCTTTCTTGAAGTTGGGCCCTTTGGCATAAAATATTGCATGCATATCTTTATTACGATTATCAAATCCATGTGTACCTCCAGTTACTTTTTGGTTATTATTGGCAACCAAACTATAATTTTTCTCCGCTTCGATCACAAAGTCCAAAACTCGAGGATTACTTCCGTAATGTAATCTTTTAGGTAAATCTTTGGCCGCCCAAAACTTTAAATGGGGGACATTTTTTAAGGCTCGGGCAATAGAATCCTTACATCCTTCCTTGGCTTCAATACTCATAATTGGGTTGATGACTTGATGATAGCCAAGCCAACTTGGTTTGAGATAATCTAAAATAGCTACTTTTTTAGCATCAGATAAAGCGGCCATCCCATGATCAGAAACAACGATTAAATTTATTTTATTTCCAATTGGTAGAGCATCCAATTTATGAACAATGACACCAATTACTGAGTCCATTTTTAGTGCCATTTTCTCATTTTCTTTAGACAATGGTCCAAATGTATGTCCGGTATGATCTGGTTCATCAAAATAAAGGGTGATTAAATGAGGTCGTTCTTTTTCGGGAAGATTTAGCCATTCTATCACAGTATCTATTCGTGTGGAATACGAAACCATATCATCATATTTCTTATAAATACCGGGACTATTTTTACCCGTATCTGAACCTGGCCAGAAAAAGGAAGCTGTTTTTACACCTTGTTGTTCGGCTACATTCCAAATTGGATTACCCCCATAAAACTGAGGATCGTTTTTTGCGTTACTTGATAATGAAAATGTCTTTTGAAGTAAAGGATCATAAAAATTATTATTTATAATTCCGTGATGATCTGGATACAAACCTGTCACAATCGAATAATGATTGGGAAAAGTCTTGGTAGGATAAGAAGGCTTCATCGATTTTGCATGCACCCCTTCTTTTGCAATCATATTTAGATTTGGAGTCGAAAAATATTTTGGATAATCCCATCTAAAACCATCTAAAGAAACTAGAATTACATACGGTTTTTCAGTATTCTGACCTAAAACTAAACCAAAATTAGCCAATAATAAGAACAAAAACATACATTTGATGATCTTCCTATTGAATCCAGCCATTCCTTCTTTTTTCATAATTTGATTGTTATAGTATAACGCAAATATATCGTTTAATTTAATTTTGTTCGTTAACAAATCTTCAAATTGTATTGTATAAAATACGCCATTACATTGTGATCAAAAAAACATGATTATTGAAAGCAAATAATCCCAACAAACCAAAACATAAGTTAAATGATTGAATAACATAAGCCAAATAAGGTATCTTTATAAAAATAGATCGTAATAACTCTAAAACGAAACATCATGGAAAACAATGATTTAGGTTCAAAAAAAATGAACAATAAGCAAAATACTTCAGAGGAAATCGGCTCCGAAAAAGTAAATAAAAATCAGGATCCTTCAGCATCAAAACTCGTGGCAGAAGTTGAAACGAAAAGTAATGGAGATCAAAAAATTGTTCACAGAGCGCGAAATGTTGATGCAAAACTGGATCAAAACAATAGCGAAAACAAGGAAAACCCAAGTTCTAGTATTGAACTTTTTTCAGATGAAGAAACTCAAAGAATGATAGAAAATAAAGATCACAACTCCGATAGTACCGCACACCGATATTCAAATTCAAGTCCCGATAATCACCAAGACAGAGGAAATATAAAGCTAGACGAATAATCTAAATTTTGTTAGTAATACGCCAATAAGAATGCAATTTCTTGTTGGCGTATTTTTTTGTGCAATTTTATAATTTCCAACTAAAAATCATAAAAAAAACTCCAAATATTTCTTACTTTTACTTTTCTAAAAAAAACAATCAATTTATGTCGAATATGCTTCCTTTTTTACTGCTTTTTATCGTTGCACTTGCCATTGGTATTTTCATCGGAAAACTACTTTTTTCAGCAAAATCACAATCCGAAAAAGCATTTCTGGAAGAAAAATTGAATGATTATAAAGCCCAATCTCAAATTGAAAAAACTGCTTTCGATAAACAGTTACAACAAAGCATTCAAGAAAAAGAAAGCATTAGAAACGAAAAAGAAGCCATCAACATTCAACTGACCAAGAAAGAAGTCGATTTTGATAATCTTTGGCAACGAAACAAAGAACAAAAAGAAGAAGTTGAAAAACTACAGGAAAAATTCACCAAGGAATTCGAAAATTTAGCCAATAAAATATTAGACGAAAAATCAAGCAAATTTACCGAACAGAATAAGGAAAATATGAAAAATATCTTGACC
>CAILTC010000278.1 GCA_903837025.1 uncultured Bacteroidota bacterium
ATCATTCTTGGACTTTACCTTACAATTGGGGAGGAACAGCTTTTCCTTCTGGGACTGCAGTAGTAGATGCTAATGGTATAACAATACCAACTACAGGAATTTATACTATTTCTTTCAATTTGACCACTTTTGCATATAGCATTATAAAACAAAATGTAACCTTTCAAGCTATAAGTATAATTGGAGATGCAGCTCCTGGGGGTTGGGTTGATACCGATATGACAACTACGGATGGAAATATTTATACCCTTAGAGCGACATTAGGTACAGGAGCATTAAAATTGCGTGGAGATCATTCTTGGACATTACCTTATAATTGGGGAGGAACGGACTTTCCGTCAGGTACAGCGGTGATTGATACTAATGGTGTAATTATACCATCTGCTGGTACTTATGATATTATTTTTAATAAAACAACGCTTGCTTACAGTATCAAATTTAAAGTTATTAGTATTTTTGGAGATGCCACTCCAGGGGCATGGACTACCGATACCGATTTGGTCACAACTGATGGTACTAATTATACCCTTACTAATGTTGCCTTGGTTCCGGGAGCATTAAAATTTAGAGGAGATCATTCTTGGACATTACCCTACAATTGGGGAGGAACAGCCCTACCTTCTGGTACAGCAGTTGTTGACGCTAATGGTATTACTATACCAACTGCAGGAAACTACACTATTAGTTTTAATGTCACTACAGCATTGTATTCTATTTCTAGTACTTTAGGGACTCAGGGATTTAATGTTTCTACCTTTACTGTTTACCCAAATCCTGCAAAAAACAGTTGGAATTTTAGTTCTTCAAATGAAAGAATTGAAAGTATTCAAATTGTAGATGTTTTAGGAAAAACAATCCGTTCTTCATTTTCTAAAAGTAATAATGTTGCTGTTGATGCTTCTGGTTTAACTAGTGGAATTTACTTTGCCAAAATCACAACTGCAAATGCAACAAATACAGTAAAATTAATTAAAGAATAGTTTTAATATTGTTTAAATCCCTTAATGCATAAAGCTTTAAGGGATTTTTTTAAACCATCTTTAGAATACTTGTTATAATTTTAGTATCGCCTATTCTCTTAGGTAGTGAATTGCTTTCAATTTTTTTTGCGCTATCAACAATTTTTTTTTGTCAATACAATAATCTATCAATCCCCCTAAATTAAATTTGTCTTTGTATTTTTTTATTTCATTGAACTTCAAAGCGTCGTCATAATAAGTAAACCTGCTAAATGTTCCCTAACGTTTACTGTTATTTTTTGTTCTTTTGTTCTTCAATTTTGGTTTTTGCCTCGTTGAATGCACTATCAATTGTTGTTACATCGTTGATGAATACTGTGTTTTCCGTGCCATATTTTTCCAATTTCATATACCAGGTTGCTTTTTCTTTTGATACATAATAGCCAATTTGAAAACCATCCACGGTTACAAATTTGTTTTCCAAATAATCAGGTTTGTTTAATATGTCTTTATCCATTTCAAGCATCAACGTTTTCAATGCTTTGATTACTTCAATCAAATCTGAATATTCAATAGAAGCGGTTGGATTACTGTATTTACCTGTTTTTTCTATTTGAAAAAAGTAACTGGTATTCATACCGCTGTTTACTTTTCTTACTCTCGCTTCGGTTACTTCATAGGCTGTTTTTAAATTGGCCAGTTTTACATCGGTAAACTTTGTGATGGTTCCTGTTTTAGAAGCGAAAGCTTCCATTTTAGTTTCTATCGTTTTTGCGTCTTTTTTTACTTCTTGAGCGTAAAAGTTTCCTGAAACCAATACCGCGATAATCATAATTTTCTTGTACATACTATTTTCTTTTAAATTAGATTACAAAACTATTCGCTATTGGTGCAGTCTATTCGCATCGTTTAGTTTTAAATTTACGGCATCAAAATTTTTAATTATGGCCATTAATAAAAATGCTCTTATCCGTTTTCATGCTTTGGACAAATGCTTTAGTAATTTCAACAAGAAATTTTATTTGGAAGATTTACTGGAAAAATGTAATGAAGCCTTGTATGAACTCAATCCTGATGGGGATGGTATCAAAAAACGACAGCTTTTTGAAGACATAAAGTTTATGGAAAGCAATCAAGGGTGGTCCGTTCCACTAGATCGAATTAAAGAAGGCAGGAAAGTATATTACCGCTATGAAAATCCAGATTTTTCTATCAATAAGCAGCCCATTAATGAATTGGAAGCCGAAAAATTAAAGTCGGCTTTATTGGTTTTGTCCCGTTTTAAGGGAATGCCTCAATTTGAATGGGTCAATGAATTGATTTTGAAACTGCAAGAAGCTTTCAAATTACAATCACACGAAAGGGAAATTATTTGTTTTGATGCCAATGAATACTTGAAAAACATTCATTTTCTAGGTGATTTGTTCAATGCTATTCTGTATAAAAAAGTGTTGCAAGTAGAGTATCAATCTTTCAAAAGCGATGTGATAACTGCATTAGAAATTCATCCTTATTACCTGAAACAATACAACAATCGCTGGTTTTTGATTGGAAATAATCCAGAATTTGAGAATTTAACTAATTTGGCTTTGGATAGAATTGTTTCTTTTGAAGCCGTTAACACTGAATATGAAAATACCGACATTAATTTTAATGAGTATTTTGATGATATAATTGGCGTTTCCATTCTACCTGAATCTATAGTTTCAAAAATCACTTTGTTTGCTACTCCAGATTTAGCACCTTACATAATGACTAAACCGTTACACGGTTCACAGAAAAAAATTGCCAATAATGAAACTGGTTTTACTTTTTCAATTGAAGTGATTCCCAATCATGAGTTAGAAAAATTGATTTTGTCTTTTGGAGAGGGATTGAAAGTGGTTGAGCCTGATTCTTTTAAAAACAAAATAAAACAGCGGTTAATACGCAGTTTGGCAAATTATTAGGCAAACATGGCATTTTCATTGACCTGATTGATTACTTGAATCACTTTCATAACTTTATCTTCTTCCGGGAATATACCAAAAACACCTTGGTCGTGTTGTTCGTTAAAAGGCGATTGCGTCAGTAATTGTTTTTCAATGACTCCTTTTTGGTTGAGGTAGGTTATGATTTTTTGGATGAATGTAATTTGGTTGGCATTCAGATTTCCTTTGGAGATAAAATCAGCAAATAACTGATTGGTTACTTCAATGTCCAGACCAACAATATTTCTAACGAATTTCCCTAATGGTTGTTCACCGTATTCTTTAATAAAGCGGTCTTTGCTTTCCAAAGCTTCTTTCAACAGAAATTGTTCCAATATTTCCAATTCATTGACAGTAATGGGCAAATTTTTATACAATTTATCAATTACCAAATGGGATTTGTTTTTTCTAATAAAGGCTTCCACACGGTCTTTATAACTTTGTAGTGAAGTGTAAGTAGCCAAAAGATTTACTTCTTCCACCATGTCTAAATGAAGTTCATCTGTGAAGGAAGTATAAACAGGGTCAAGCTTCTTTTCGTCTTTTAAAAACTGGATTAAATCGCGAAGTTCTTGGCGGATTACTTCTAATTGTTGCACATTAACCGTACTCCAGAATTGTTCGTTTTGAAGCTGTTTGATAGTTGCAATTTTGGCTTGAACGGCGGGAATATTTCGTTTCGTAAATAGCATATTTACAATGTCGTACATATTAGCAATGTATCTTACTTGTGCTTTATTGCCCGTAATCAATGCCAATTGTAATTTGTAAACCAATAAATCAAATCGCTTGGCAAATTCGTCTTTGTCTTGATTGTAATCTACTAAATGGGATAAATTACCTTGTATATTAAGTACATCTCCTTGTAGCAAATTATTCCATCTTGCTCTATTTTTATATTCTAAAACATAACGCCAGTGTTTGCGTACCTCAAAACGATTGTCATTTAATTGGTTTACCAATTGGTGTAAATCATCCGTAAATTGAAGTTGAATGTGTTCTTGTTCCTCCGTTGGGTCTTGCAACTGACGCACAGCCATTACAATTTCCAGTTTAGTATTAAAGGTTTGTTGCGCTAATGAAAGGGCTGTTTTTTGAGTTTCACCATCTGGATTATCTCCAAAATATTCAAAATTGCCACAGAAATCAAAGATTAAGAAATATTCTTTGTCTATTCCTGGCGCAAAAATATCCGGACACAAACGTGTACCTCGACCAATCATTTGCCAGTATTTGGAATAGGATTTTACCTCTTTGAAAAAGACTAAGTTCAATACTCTTGGTGCATCAACACCAGTATCCATCATATCTACCGATACGGCAATTTGAGGTTCTTTTTCGTCGCCTTTATCAAAACAGAATTTCTCCAGCAAATCTTGTGCTTTGTCTTCGTAATTATCGATTACCCGAAGGAAACTACCGCCATATTGAGGATAGTTTTTATTGAAGCGTTCCTCAATAAAAGTAGCATGTTTATGGTTTTTCGCAAAAAGAATGGTCTTACCGAGTTTATCTCCTCCAGCAATTTTTTGACCGTTGGTCATTAGATAGTCCAAGACTTTATCGATGGTATCGGTATTGTATAACCAAGTATTGATTTTGCTTTTATCTACGTTATATACTTGGTTTTCATCACCAAATTGTACACCAAAGAGTTCCTTGAAACGTTTTTTATCTTCCTCTGAAAGACCCTCATAGATAATACCTTCTCGTGGAAATTTAAGTGGTATTTTAAAAGCTTTTGGTGGTTTTAGATAATTATCTGCAACCGCTTTATTTAATTCGTAGGCATAGGTTGGATTATCGTCTTCAATTTCGAATAAACTATAGGTATTTTTATCGATTTCTTTTTTAGGAGTAGCAGTTAATCCAATTAATATGCAATCGAAATAATTAAAAATGGATTGGTATTTTTGATACACAGAACGGTGTGCTTCGTCAATGATAATCACATCAAAATGACCCACGCCATAATAGCGGTCGTCTTCGTTTTTGAGGCTGTCAATTTTATTTAAGATGGTTGGGTAGGTCGAGAAAACCACTCTGGTACCATTATCTTCTTTCTCTTTGGTTAAATCAATGGCAGACAAGTGCGGCAAATGTTCCTTGAAAGCATTTTTGGCTTGGGTTACCAAGGCATTTCTATCCGCCAAAAACAATATTCTTTTTGCCCAATTGCATTTGGTAAACATATCGACTATAGCCGCTGCGGTTCTTGTTTTTCCGCTTCCGGTTGCCATCACCAACAAGGCTTTTC
>CAILTC010000279.1 GCA_903837025.1 uncultured Bacteroidota bacterium
TCCCGATTTACATTTTACCACTACTATTGCTTATAGTATTGCAATCCTGCGAGAAAAAGACAATACTAAAAACCAATAAAAAAAGTAATATAAAAGAAATTAATCACCTCCTTGATCTTGGTGATAAACATATCGAAAAAACGAAATATGATAGTGCCTACTATTTTTACAACAAAGCAAAATCGCTATGCGATCCTAGGAAAGACAACACTCTAATTATCTATTCTCTGGCAAGAATGTCTGAAATTCAACAAAATCAAGGCGATTATTATGGTAGTGAAACCACCGCTACGGAGGCTATCCCCTATTTTAAAAAATCTATGAATGGTACACAGGAATCTTCTATTTACAATTATCTTGGAATAGTTAATGTAAAACTATTTGATTATGATAATGCCTTATATTGTTACAATAAAGCGTCAAATATAAAAGTAGATGAAATTCGAAAATTAAAGATTAAGCACAATATTGCCGCTGTATATATGGCAAAGGAAGATTATAATCGAGCCATTGAAATTCTGCTTCCATTGAGTTTAAAAAAAGAAGTTATCAATGATCCTGCTCAACTTCAAAATGTAATCGATAATTTAGGTTATTCATACTACAAAGTGGGTAATCCTAAAGGAATTGACTATTTGAATCAAGCTTTAAAAATAAAAGAACAAATAAAGAATGATTGGGGAATTGCGGATAGTTATCTCCATCTTTCTAATTATTATAAAAAAAGTAATTTAAAATTATCCAATAACTATGCTCAACTTGGTTATGATAAGGCTACGAAAGTCAATAATGTTGACGATCGATTAGAGGCGTTAGCATTACTAATTCAAACTAGCGCTGAAAACCAATCAAAAAGCTATTCCGAAAAATACATTGTTCTTAACGATAGTATCACAAAAGCCAGACAAAAAGCAAGAAATCAATTTGCAAAAATAAAATATGATTCCAAGAAAGAAAAGGAAGAGAACCTACAATTAAAAACCCAAAAAGTAGAAACTGCCCTTGAACTAGAGCAACAAAAAAATAGCAACCTGATTTTGTATTTCGTAGTAGCCATAGGTATTTCGGCAACTATATTTATTATCCATTTTCTAATTGTGGAAAACAAGAGAGAGAAAATAAAAACTTCTTACGATACCGAAATCCGAATAGCCAAAAAATTACATGACGAACTGGCAAACGATGTATATCAAACTATGGCTTTCGCCGAAACACAAGATTTATCGTCAAGCGAAAACAAAGAAATATTACTCAATAACTTGGATACGATCTATTCTAGAACGCGCAACATCTCTAAGGAAAACAGTTCGATTGATACGGGATTACACTTTGTAGCAGCCTTGAAAGAAATGATGTCAAAATTTAACACCGATAGTGTCAATATAATGCTCAATGGGATAGACGACATTAATTGGAATACACTAGAAAGTAACAAAAAAATCATTATTTATCGCGTACTTCAAGAGCTATTGGTTAACATGAAAAAACACAGTCAATGCAGTTTGACTGTAATTTCTTTTAAAAAAATTGAAAATAAATTACAGCTTAACTACAGTGATAACGGGCTTGGAGCCGATTTTGATAAAATAATTTCGAAAAATGGACTCCAGAATGTGGGAAACCGTATTCTGGCTATAAATGGAAGCTTTACTTTTGACACTAAACCTAATAAAGGGTTCAAAACAAGTTTCACCATTCCAATATAAAGAACCATTATGTTTCATAAAGTTTTAGTTGCCGAAGATTTTGACAGCATTAGTATCACAGTAGTTCAAGCGCTTAACGAGCTCTCCATTTTAGAAATTGACCATGCCAAATACTGCGATGATGCTTTTTTGAAAATACGAAAAGCCATTCATGACGAGGCTCCGTATGATTTATTGATTAGTGATTTGTCGTTTAAAACCGATCATCGAGAAACTCTTTTGAAATCTGGTGACGAATTGATTGCTGCAGTAAAAAAAGTTCAACCCCATATAAAAACAATAGTCTTTTCAATCGAAGATAAATCTTTTAGGATCAAATCCCTTTTTAACAATTTGGGAATTAACGCTTTTGTAGCCAAGGGACGAAATAGTATACCTGAACTCAAGAAAGCCATTCTAAGTGTTTTTAACAACGAAACAAAAATCCTATCCCATGAGCTGACTCATACTTTAAGAGATAAATCACTAATTGAAATTGAAACTTATGATATTTCTCTTTTGAAATTGTTGTCTAAAGGATTAATCTTAGATGAAATTGCGTTAGATTTTAAAAATTTAGGGATAGCTCCTAATGGCAGTAGTAGTATTGAAAAACGTATTAACAAGCTTAAAATATATTTCAAGGCAACTAATAATGTACATCTTATAGCGATCGCCAAGGATCTTGGAGTGATTTAAGAACTAAAAACTTTTAGGTTTTATGCTTTTTCTTTTTTGCAGCAGGAAACAAAACATTATTTAAAATCAGCCTATAACCAGGCGAATTAGGATGCAAATCAAGAACTGTTGCTGGATCTCCAACCTTATGTTGATAATCCTCTGGATCATGACCACCATAAAAAGTAAACATTCCTTTGCCTTTTTCACCATGAATGTAACGCGCTTCGCCATTGAGTTCACAAGTTCCCATTATCAAAACATTCGATTTGATCAGTGCTGGATCAAAAGAAGTTGTTTGCCCCATAAATCCTTTAACTAATTGAGTATGGTTTTGACATAACATACTCGGAATAGGATCCCATTTTGCCGAATATTCCATTAAAGTGAAATAATCTTTCTCCATCGGAATGATTCTTTTTTCAGTCATATCAATGTCCGAGAACTCATAATGTTCCGGCTTTCTATCTAAAATAAAGTCCTTGAAGGCGAATGTATTTGAATAGTTTATTTTAGTTTGATAATTAGCATCACTCGCATCGCCATCAAACATAGGTTCACAAATATCAACTCCATCGGCTGATAAAGCAATATCAAAACTATCGGTAGCAGAACACATCGCAAACATAAATCCACCACCAATAACAAAATCTCTTATTTTTTTGGCTACAGCCAATTTCTCTTCAGAAACTTTTTTATAGCCTAACTTTGTAGCCAAAGCTTCGGCCGCTTTCTTTTGTTCAATATACCATGGTACATTTCTATAAGAACCAAAAAACTTCCCGTATTGGCCTGTAAAA
>CAILTC010000280.1 GCA_903837025.1 uncultured Bacteroidota bacterium
TGAGGTTTTTTTATTTTTTGTATAACTTACTATAGTTTTATAAAAAGCTAAAGTTGGATAATAACTTTGGCTTTTTTTATGAAAACACATTTGAGTTTGCCGTTTTTGCTACCATTTTCTATGGGAATTAACTATCTTTGCAGCCTTAAAAATAAATTACAAAATGACATTATCACAAATACTTACCCCTTCAATTGAAAAAGCTATTCAGGCTTTATTTGACATAGCTATTGACAAAGTTGAATTTCAAAACACACGCAAGGAATTTGAAGGTGATATTACCATGGTGATTTTTCCGTTATTGAAAGTTGTCAAAAGCAATCCGGTAGAATTAGGAAATAAAATCGGGAATTATTTAGTCGAAAATGTTTCGGAAGTAAGTCGATTTAATGTTGTTTCGGGTTTTTTGAATATCGTTATTTCCGATGAATATTATTTGAATTTCTTTAATGAAATCAGAGGAAATGAGAAATTCGGATTTGTAATGCCTTCGGCAGAGGACAAGGCGGTAATGGTCGAATATTCTTCGCCAAACACGAATAAACCCTTGCATTTAGGTCACGTTCGTAATAATCTTTTAGGTTATTCTGTTGCCGAAATTATTAAAGCTTCGGGCAAAAAAGTATATAAAACCCAAATTATAAACGATCGTGGAATCCATATTTGTAAGTCGATGTTGGCTTGGCAAAAATTTGGAAATGGCGAAACTCCACAAAGCACAGGTTTAAAAGGAGATAAATTAGTTGGGAATTATTATGTGGCTTTTGATAAAGCGTATAAAGTAGAAATAGCCGAATTAATGGCTCAGGGAAAAACCGAAGACGAGGCCAAAAAGCAAGCGCCAATTATTATCGAAGCACAAGAAATGCTCTTGAAATGGGAAGCTGGCGATGCCGAAGTGATTTCACTTTGGAAAACCATGAACCAATGGGTTTATGCTGGTTTCGAAACAACCTATAAAAATCTAGGAGTTGATTTTGACCAATATTACTACGAAAGTAACACCTATTTATTAGGGAAAGACGTGGTGCAAATTGGTTTAGAAAAAGGAGTTTTCGAAAAAGATACTGATGGTTCGGTTTGGATCGATTTGACTGATGAAGGTTTAGACCGAAAAATTGTATTGCGATCAGACGGAACTGCCGTTTATATGACGCAGGATATAGGAACTGCTATTCAGCGTGTGAAGGATTTTCCAGACGTTGGCGGGATGGTTTATACCGTGGGTAACGAGCAAGATTATCATTTTAAGGTTTTGTTTCTAATCTTGAAAAAACTAGGTTTTGATTGGTCTAAAAACCTATTTCATTTGTCTTATGGAATGGTCGATTTGCCTTCCGGAAAAATGAAGTCGCGTGAAGGAACTGTTGTCGATGCCGATGATTTGATGCAAGAAATGACGGATACAGCTCAAAAAATATCCGAGGATTTAGGAAAATTAGAAGGTTTTTCGTCCGAAGAAAAAGCAAAACTTTTCAAAACTATCGGTCTTGGTGCTTTGAAATATTATATCTTGAAAGTAGATCCTAAAAAACGAATCCTTTTTGACCCCGAAGAATCAGTTGATTTTGCAGGGAATACAGGTCCGTTTATTCAATATACTTATGCTAGAATTCAATCGATAATTCGCAAAGCCAATTTTGATTTTTCTAATAGTCCAAAAATCGAATCGCTTCACGAAAAGGAAAAAGAGTTGTTGAAACAAATTGAATTATTTCCTGAAGTAATTCAAAGTGCGGCACAAAATCATAGTCCGGCACTTGTTGCCAATTATACCTACGATTTGGTTCGTGAATACAATTCGTTTTACCAAACGGTTTCTATTTTGGGCGAAGAAGATTTGGATAAAAAAGTATTCCGAGTTCAACTTTCAAAAAAGGTAGCCGAAACAATTGCGTCTGCTTTTCAGTTGATGGGAATAGAAGTTCCTGAGCGAATGTAGTTTAAAAAATCACTCTAAAACTCAAATTTGGTGTTCGTCCTATTGAATATGTTTTTACATCTTCGATAGAATTTGTAGTAGTATTGATTCTATAATATTCGCTAATTTCATTCTTTCGATTCAGTAGATTCAATACAGAAAACCCTAGCTTATATTCCATTTTATCGGAGCTTTCCCATTTATATGTCGTCGAAAAATTCACTTGAAAAAAGTTGTTGAGGTTTTTATTATTTGGTGTATTATAATCGATTTTTGGATTTGTAGGATCACTATTGTCAATTACGAAAGTTGAAGGTGTAGTTTCGGGCCTTCCAGAATACCATTTGGACCCTAAAGCAATTCTGAAATTTTGTATTTCATAAGTTCCTGACCACGCAACGACATGTTTGAGTTCGAAATTGTTCGAAAATTCTGTTTGTGCAATATTCGGAAAGTGATAATTATTATCATTATAAGCATAACTCAGCCAAGTTATAAAATGATTAATTTTCTTTTGAAGCAATAATTCAGTACCAAAAACTTCATAATCACCATTGATATTAACAAATTCCAACTGGTTTTGAAAACCTTGACTTGTACTATTAATTCCAGATACTTTTTTATAATAATTGTCTAAAGTGAGTAACCAATCATTTTTAGTATATGAAAATCCTATTGAGGCTTGTTTGCTTCTTTGAATAGGAATGGTAGTGTTATTCGATAATATCCAACGTCTTTTTTCAATTCCGAAATAATCTTGCTGGCGATCAATAACCTGATAACAATTTTGGCTCTTCAATTCGCCCAAAACTTCTAAGTTGAAGTTTTCAGAAATTCGATAATTAAACTGTAATCTTGGCTCAATGTTGTATTTTTTGAATTGCTCTATATAGTTGAGTCGTATTCCTGTTTTAAAATATATTTTTGATAAAGAATCATTGTATTTTCCTTCTACAATAAGTGCATGTGTTCGTAAAACTTCTTTAATTTTTCTATAAAATACAGGATTATTTACTGCATCTAAATTTGTTGTCCCAATTTCATCAAGTTGATAACCATCATTTATCGTGAACTTAGAATTAATAATATGACTGTTTTCTAACTTAAAACCATCGTCTAAAACTGCGTTTTCTTGTTTTACAATTTGATTATCTTGTATTTTTGTTTTTTGAGCATCAAGCTGATAGGCAGAAGAAAAAACATTTATTTTGCTTGTGTTTTTTGCATTCCAATTTCTTTTCCAAGAAATAGTAGCGCCCTTGTTTTTTTGAATTAGACTATTATTTTCTGACTGAACAACGTTATTTATAGTTGATTTTTGATCGACATTAAGTTGGTCGTTTGTGTTTATTAAATCAACAATAAGCTGATCTTTTTTTCCTATTTTTTGCGAGTATTTTAGAGTAATGTCGTAAAAATTAAATTTGGCATTATTCAAAAAATCGATACTTTGATTGTTCGAAAAATTGGTGATTGTTGTGTTTTGAAAAGCTTTATTGAAATAGTCCTTATAAGTAGGTGTTTTTACTAAATCAGTAATCGATCGTCTTGCTGCAATCTCTATAAAACCCTTTTTATTGATGTTAAACTTCGAATAAACATCAGCATTAATCATGTTTATACCTGCGCTAAAACTATTCTTTTCAATTTTATTTGAGTTTGAAGAAATATCAACAACGCTCGAAACACTTTCGCCATAAAAAGCAGAACTTCCATTTTTTGTGATAGAAATGGTATGTGCTAGATTTGGGTTGAATGCAGATATTAAACCAAAAAAATGTCCCGTTTGGTACATTCGGATTCCGTTCCAAAGAAATAAGTTTTGATCGTGAGTTCCGCCTCTCACATTTATGCTCGAAAGACTTTCATCGGCACTATAAATTCCGGGGATTTGCAGCATCGTTTGCAGCACATCTGGTTCTATCAAACCGGGTAAAATCCCTAGTTTTTTGGGTTTAATTATAAAAGTTCCGTCAATTGTTTTTGAAATTCCTGAAGTCAAGAAATGATTGGCAACTACTTTATTTAATTCTAATATTTCAAGATCAAGAAAAACTTTAATGCAATTCTTCTTTTGGATGTCTGTTATTTGAATTTTTTTGGAAGTAAAACCGATATGACTAATTACTATTTCTATAGCGTTTTCTTTTTTTAGTTCGAAATAGCCATTACTATCGGTCATTGTGTTTTTACCATTATTAAACCCAATGTTAACGCCTTCTACAGGAGAATTTAACTCTTTTGAAAATACATAACCGCAAATAATTTCGGTTTCTTTTCTACTAGAAATAATGATAAATTTAGTGTTTATATTTTCAAAAAGTAA
>CAILTC010000281.1 GCA_903837025.1 uncultured Bacteroidota bacterium
GAATGCAAATTTAGGAATATTTTCAAGGTAAAAAAAGAATTCGGTTTTGATATTGGAATTCAATGTGAATTAAGACAATAGTGTTTTTGTTAAATATTTGGCCACAGCATCATTATCATTTGTCGAAATTACTTCAATATGTGACAATTTATTTTTTAAGGCCTCGACCGCATTTTCCATAATCAAAGCTTTCCCAGTAGAATTCAGCATTTTTTCGTCATTGAAACCATCTCCAAAAGAAATTGATTCGGCAAAAGTAAAGTTCTCTTTTTCCAAAACTTTTAAAATTGCGACACTTTTATCTACTGATTTATCCATAAATTCTAGACAAAAAGGAAGGCTAAATGCGTGACTAAATTCATCGGGATGATTCACTAAAATTCGTTCTCTTAATGCAACCAATTTATCGTGATCATCGTGCGAGAAAAACAATTTAATTGCGCTCAAATCTTCAATCGCATCAAAATCAACTATTTCAGTAGGATAATTCATTTTAGTTTGAAAACTATTGAGCTTTTTATTTTCTTTATTAGTTTGTGAAAATTCTTCTCTAAATAATACGGTTGTAATATCCGAATCGATATCTAATGCCAAAACCGATTTTATAGCATCGCTTTTCATATTAAACGAAAAAAGCAGTTCTTTTGAAGGCGAATGAATCCGCGCTCCGTTTGATGTAACCAAATAAACGGGACAACCCAAACTTTCGACAATTGGAAAAGCATCTAAATGATGACGACCTGTTGCGACAATTATCAAATAATTTTCTTCGTGAAGTTTTTGGAAAACAGTTTTAGTATATTCCGAAATTTGATGATGTGTGTTGAGTAAAGTACCGTCTAAATCGCTTATTACGACTTTAATTTTTTCTTTAATATGCATATTTTAATTTTTAACAACTCCAAAAATACTCTATCTCAAAGAGATAAACAAAGAAAAAATCAATCGAACCATTCGAATAAAAAATCATCGTTGTATTCTATTTCGAATTTTTTAAGGTATTCAAGATATTCTTCTTGAAACGTTTTTTTATGATGATGATTTTTTTGATTTTTGATATATTGAACTACATTATCTATTTGACTGAAACCGTATGAAAAAGCGCCAAATCCTTCTTGCCAATAAAAAGGAATTTCCGTAAATTGTTTTTCATTAATGAAAGAGTTGCTGGATTTTTTAATTTCTCTCACTAAATCCGAAAGACTACAATTTGGCTTCATGCCAATAAAAATATGAATATGATCAGGCATTCCGTTTATGGCAATCAATTTCTGCCCTTTATTTTGAACAATTCCCGTTATGTATTTATATAATTCTTCTTCCCAAGATTCATGAATCAAAGCTTTACGGAATTTAACCGAAAAAACTATTTGAATGTATATTTGAGAATACGTATCGGCCATTATCATTTGATTTAAAAATCCCAGCGGGATTGCATGTTTATAGAAAAACAATTATCCATTTCACCAATCCCAGAGGGATTGCACGTTTATAGATATTGCATGTTTATAGATATTGAATGTTTATGGATCGTATGTATAAAAATTGCATGTTCATTAAAATAGGTTTTATTTATGAGGTTCGACCCCATCCGGGGTCGAAAATCTCATGAAAAATTGTATTTAAAAAACCATTTTTTTAACGTTTAATATTTCTACAAACATTAAACGTTTCTATAAACATTTAACGGCTCTGCCGTTATTTTCTAATCGTTATTTTCGATCATTTTATAGGCATCGATGACCTTTTTAACCAAGCGATGGCGTACAATATCTTTGTCGTCAAGATAGATAATCCCAATTCCGTCAACATCTTTCAAAACCAACAACGCTTCTTTCAATCCCGAAATCGTTCTTCGAGGCAAATCGACTTGGCCGGGATCGCCAGTAATCATGAATTTGGCACTTTTTCCCATACGGGTCAAGAACATTTTCATTTGCGAATGCGTGGTGTTTTGGGCTTCGTCAAGAATCACAAAAGCATTGTCTAAGGTGCGTCCGCGCATAAATGCAAGGGGGGCGATTTGGATAATTCCCTTCAAAATATAATCTTCTAGTTTTTCGTTGGGCAACATATCGCGCAAAGCATCGTACAAAGGCTGCATATACGGATCGAGTTTTTCCTTCATATCACCAGGAAGAAAACCGAGATTTTCACCAGCTTCAACGGCAGGACGAGTCAAAATAATACGTTTGACTTGCTTCTCTTTCAAGGCTTTGATCGCCATAGCAACTCCAGTATAGGTTTTTCCGGTTCCGGCGGGACCAACGGCAAAAACCATGTCGTTTTTAGTCATCGTATCGACCAATAATTGCTGATTGGGCGTCATGGCTTTGATGATCTTTCCGCCAACACCATGCACCAAAATTTTGTCGTTATCAAAAACCTTACGATCTTCCTGAGCACTGCCCATAATTACACGCTCAATAACATTACTATCAATGTTATTATATCGAGTAAAATGCAGCATTAATCGGTTGAAGCGGTTTTCGAATTCATCCAGCACTTCCTTTTCGCCAAACGCCTTAAGGGTTGTTCCTCGTGCAACAATTTTCAATTTGGGATAGTACTTTTTAATCGTTTCAAGATGAGTGTCTTGAGCGCCCCAAAAATCTTTAGGAGCGATGTCTA
>CAILTC010000282.1 GCA_903837025.1 uncultured Bacteroidota bacterium
AGGTGAAGCTCCAATAAGAGGAGTTGCAATATGTTTTACATTAGCGGTAAAGTCTTTTAAATTAACGTTCAATATTTGCGTAACGGATTTTGAAATATCAAACGTAAAAATTAACTGATTCTCCTTTATATATAGTTTCGTTTTGTTTGAAGCTTCAATTAGACTAATATCACTTTTTGAATCGATTACAGCAAAGTTTTTTATGGCAAAAGTTCCATAAAAACTCCCTATACTTTTGTATAAAGTTGAAGGATTATTATAGTGATTTAATAATTTATAATTACTCATGTCAATACTATGACTTGTTATATTTCCTATGAAATCAATACTATTAATTTTAAGATTGTTTGTTCCCTTGATAGTGTATAACATATAAAATTTGTCATTTTGTGAAAAATTATAAATATTATTATCTTTTTCTAAACTCAGGGGAATATCTTTACGTGTCGTTTTTTTGTTAAAAAAATCAAATGACAAAGCAAATAAATTTCCGGATTTTTCATCCTTACAATATAGTATGTCTATATTTTTATTATAATTTGATCCAATTACTGAATATTTTTCTGAAATAGATTCTGATGAAAGCGAATCCATAATTTGTTTATTCTCATTCAATTTCATAGAATAAATTTTATTCTTATCCGCTTTAAATAGGGTGGTTGTCAGGGTAGAATCATTTTTCACATCAAACACAAAGCTGTTCGGATTTATTTGCATGTGTAATGAATTTATAAATTCTTGCGAAAATCCAAAAGAACTAATAATTAGTAAAGTAATGATTGATATTTTTTTAAACATAGTTTTTTGTTTTTTTTTTAGATCAAATCAAATATAGTAACTTTATTTCAAGTAATAGGTTCCTCTCTTGGTATTGCATTTTTCTTTTCAACCCCCTTCGCGTATCTTTGTTTTCAAACTCACAGTAATTAAAATATGAAACACACCACTTTACCCAATTCCGACATAAAAATCAGTAAAATTTGTCTTGGCACCATGACTTTTGGGGAACAAAATACCGAGGCTGAAGGTCACGCCCAAATGGATTATGCACTCGAAAAAGGAATCAATTTTTTTGACACTGCCGAAATGTATTCTGTTCCAGGTCGTAAAGAAACTTATGGAAGCACCGAAAAAATTATTGGTACTTGGTTCAAAAAATCAGGCCGAAGAGAAGAGGTAATCTTGGCTTCGAAAATTGCAGGACCTAATCCTGGATTATCGCATATTCGAGAAAACATGGATTTTTCTCCCGCCAGTATTGCCTTGTCAATTGAAAAAAGTTTGACTCGTTTGCAAACCGAATATATTGATATCTATCAATTGCATTGGCCAGAACGTAAAACTAATTTCTTCGGACAACGGGGCTTCAAAGTGCAACACGACGCTTGGGAAGACAATGTTCATGCTGTTCTTGAAACTTTGGATGGGTTTATCCAACAAGGAAAAATAAATCATATCGGACTTTCGAACGAAACCCCATGGGGAATCATGCGCTTTTTGGAAGAAAGTAAATACCAAAATTTGCCAAGAATTAAAACCGTTCAAAACCCATATTCTTTATTGAATAGACTTTTCGAAGGTGGTTCAGCCGAAATTTGTTTACGTGAAAATGTGGGTTTATTAGCTTATTCGCCAATGGCCTTTGGAGTTTTATCCGGTAAATTCTTATCTGGCGAAAATCATCCAAATGCAAGAATCAAATTATTCCCTCAATTTGCAAGATACAACAGCGCACAATGTGCCGAAGCAACACGATTGTATCAGGAAGTTGCAAAAAAACACGGCTTAACATTGACCGAATTATCATTGGCTTTTGTAAACCAACAAGCATTTGTGACTAGCACCATTATTGGAGCAACGACAATGGACCAATTAAAAGAAAATATTGCCTCGATTGATGTGGTTTTATCGGACGAAATCCTGAAAGATATTGAAGCCGTTCATGCTATAATCCCAGATCCAGCACCTTAGTACCTTACAAAAAAACCACAACATCTAAATAATGTTGTGGTTTTTGAATTGGGAATCTCTAAAATTTATAAACGATGTGCTAAATCAAGTTTTCGTTTCAGCGGATTGTAAAAATCTTTAACCTGAGCTACGATTTCATTCAACGTCATTTTATCAGCGGCTTCAACTGCTTTTAACTTGATGTTAGTAAATGATTTTTCGGTTCCTATTTTTTGTTCCAGTTTGATTTTAGTTTCTGCTGGACCAAATATATAAAGATAATCCGAACCCTTGATGTAGG
>CAILTC010000283.1 GCA_903837025.1 uncultured Bacteroidota bacterium
TATTTTGTATTTTTTTAGTAAAACCATATCCAAAGCGACACAAATTTAGGAATTGTTTGAAGCTATTTCGTTTCTAATTAAATTTAGTTTTTACAAACCATCTGTCGTTAAGTGAGAAACTTACATTCAAATTAGCATAATTTTCTTGAATTAAACCTGCTGCGGTAGTTCCTTTTTTTCCTATTTCAAAACCAACATTTACATTAGAAAACGAACCTATGATTGGTAATCCAACTCCAAGAGTTAAACCAACATCATTTATAGATTGCGAATTAATTATCAATCCTGTTTTCTCATATTTGAAACCTCCACGGTATGTGATTTTTTCAGCATAACTTGAAAACGATTTATTGTTAGGTACGTAATACCCACCTAAACTAAATTTTTGATATTTTCCATAAACAACATTGTCTGCGGTATTGTAATTATTGGCTAAACTTCCTTTGTCCTGTAAAGTAATTTGTCCACCTATCAACCATTTTCCTGAATTACCAATTCCCGCACCTATTGACAATTTACTTGGTAATTTTAAAGTGGTATTAGTTGCTTTATTAGAGAGTGTATCAACAACCGTTAAATTAAAAGCTGAATCATAACTTACCGTTGCAATATCTCTTGTATTACTAGATTTCAAAACACTTTCTGGAGTATAATTCAGACTGCTATAAAAGCTCAATTTTTTATTGATTTTAGATTGAAACATCATTCCAAGATTAAAATTTACCCCAGATAAATTAGCCAAATTATATTCTCTAGAACCAATTGGCACATTAGGCATAAACTCTAGACTATTACTTTCTATTCTTCCAAAATTATAATGCGCATCAGCACCAATACTTAAATTATGAAGTATTTTATATCCCAATCCTAAAAAAACTTTATTCAAACCACCAGTACCATCAAAACGTTTATTAGATTGGGTTGGATCCGTTGCAATTGTTTGAATTTTATATCCAACAGATGAATACGGAATTAATCCGAAACCAGCCCCAAATTTTCCGAATGGCAATCCTAAAGCTAAATAATCCAAAGTTGTTCTTTGCGCGCTTGCCTTCTGTGTATCGGTCTTTAAACTAGTATAACTTTGAGTTCCTCCCATCGTAAAGGTAGTCAGTTTCAAATTCGAATAACCCGCAGGATTTTCTAAATTAATATGAATACTGTCTGGAGCAACCGATAATCCTCCCATAGAACGATTTTCTAACGCACCCTTAAATCGAACATCACCAATTCCATAATAAGAATAAGGAGAGGAAGTTCCTTGTTGTGAAAAAACCACTATTGAAAAAAGTAAACAGGCGCTAATTATAATTTTTTTAATCATTTTTGATTTTATATTGAAATGTTTGATTCAAACTTTCAAGAAGGAAATTTGAATTGGCAAATATGGTATTTTTTAATCGGTTAGCCAAAAATTCTGTGTCTCCTCCCGTTAAAATTATTATAAAATTTGAATGTTTATCTTTATACTCATTGATAAAACCATCTATTTCAAAAGCTAAGCCATTTACAACACCTGAATGGATTGAATCTAAAGTAGATTTCCCTATAAAATTTTCAGGGTTTTCTATAGATAATAATGGAAGTTTAGCCGTGTAATCATGCAATGATTTATACCGCAATTGCAATCCTGGCGAAATAGCTCCCCCACGATAATTATCATCTTTATCGACAAAATCGTATGTAACACAAGTTCCTGCATCTATAACCAATCTATTCTGGTTAGGAAACCGCAGTGTTGCCCCCGAAGCAAGCACCATTCTATCAATTCCTAAAGTTTTTGGAGTTTCATAATCGTTTTGAAACGGAAAAGGATCTTTATGAGTAACAAAATGAATATTTAGTGCCTTGTCGAACACTAAAAAAGATTGTTTTTCGACGTCTGAAACCGAGGAAACCACTAAATTTTTTATTTTTTCATAGTTTTCCAAAATATTTTGAATATTTTTTTGAAGGTCAATTTTCAAAAAAACAAAGACACCTAAAAGCATATCACCTTGAAATACAGCCGCTTTTATTCTTGTATTTCCAATATCAATCGCTAGAATCATAATTATTTTTTAATGATGCGAAGATACGAATTGATTTTTTTTAAAATTTGTTTTGGATAAACTAAAAATCATCCTATATTTGCACCCGCAATAGCAAGGTGCCTTAGCTCAGATGGTAGAGCAATGGACTGAAAATCCATGTGTCCCTGGTTCGATCCCTGGAGGCACCACCAGAATTTCCCTAACTTTCTTTATACTAAGATGTTAGGGATTTTTTATTTAAAACAATATTTGATTATCACCAATTAATGGGGAATTCTATAAAGAATAAACCCCAAAAATCGTCAGTAAATACAGTTATTTATCTTTTTCGTTTTTTTTGACAAAGAAAAAAATAGACAATCATTTTACTATTTATATCTTCATATTAGAAACCTTATATGTTTTTCCGTCACCAGTTGCTTGAACAACTTTAGTAATAATTTCGGGAGTCAGTATGGTTTTATCAAAAGAAACTGTTGCCGATTTCTTTTCGAAATCTACTTTTGCTGTTTTCACACCATCAAGGCCGTTTAATTCCTCTTCTATTGTTTTGGCACAACCTATCGCACAAGTCATTCCGTCAATTTTGAAATTTGCCTCTTGAAGATTAGTTGCTGCAATTTCCTTTTTTTCTTTTGTTACCGTTTTTTCAGTTGAAGCAACTGGGATAGATTTGTTTGTTTTTTCTTTACAACCTACAAACAAAAAGCTGACAACCGCCATTGTTAAAATTGATTTTGGGAAATTCATTTTAATTTGCTTTAAAATATTCATTTTCATATTATTTGATATCAAAAATAGTAAAAAAAAACAATGAGAATTCATAAAATTGTTACAATTTTGAGCTAAATTTTTGTTTATGATTTCGAAGCAATTAAAATGGGTTTACCTAATAATACTCTCTCTGATCTGGGGGAGTTCATTTATACTAATAAAAAAAGGACTTGTTGGCTTGTCTGCGATGCAATTAGGATCGTTACGAATAATCTTTGCCGCACTATTTTTGATGGTTATAGGCGCCAAAAGCGTACCCATAATCCCTAGACCTAAGTGGAAATACATTGCATTAACCTCCCTATTTGGAACATTCATTCCTGTATATCTTTTTGCAATTGCTGAAACAGAAATAGATAGTTCTATAACTGCTATTTTAAACGCATTGACCCCTTTAAATACCTTACTATTTGGCGCAACATTTTTTGGAATCACTTTTCAAAAAAAACAGATATGGGGAGTATTTATCGGACTTATTGGAAGTGTTCTTTTAGTATTAAATGGCGCTATAAATAATCCTGGCCATAACTATTATTATGCGATTTTAGTGATTATTGCGACCATTTGTTACGCTATAAATGCAAACCTTCTAAAGCGATTTTTATCTGATTTAAGTCCGTTGAGTATTACAACTGGAAATTTCATGGTTTTACTTCTGCCTGCATTATCTGTTTTGTACTTCTCTGGTTTTTTTGAAGTTATTCACATTAACAAAGTGCAACATTCTGTTTTGTTTATAATGCTATTAGGGGTTCTAGGAACAGGAATTGCTAATATTCTTTTTTTTAAATTGATACAAATGTCATCACCGGTTTTCGCTACTTCAGTCACCTATTTAATTCCAATTGTGGCATTCTTTTGGGGTTTTTTGGACAATGAAATACTTACATCCGTTCAGTTTTTTGGGGCTTTTGTAATATTGATTGGCGTTTATTTGTCGGCTAAGAAATAGCACTTATATTTGATTTTCCAACCTTGGAAAGGTCTAATTTTTATAGAAAAAAAAATGTTTGGGTTCGACTCCTTTGGAGTCGAATGTCATGATGCATCGTTATTTATATAAATATTACCACCGAAATTATCCAAATTTAATGAGATTATAGTTTAGATGTAAAAGTTAGTGCTAATATAAAACAACAAAGGCTGCCAATAATGACAGCCTTAGTTTTCTATTCATGTTTTTTTTATTGAAAATCTGCGTCGGTTACACCTTCATTGATTTTTACTTCAGTCATTTTTATATCCAATTCAAAACCTACATTTTGAATGATTTCAAAAGGAACTTTCACCCCTTTTACTTCTTTATAATCACCGTAATTTGTTGTTTGTGTTACCGTTTTTCCTCCTTGTTCCATTGTTTTTGCCTCGGCTACTTTAAGACCTGATTTTATATCAAAAAACAACGTTGTTTTTCCGTTTTTTACACCATAAGCATCACTTCCATTAAAAGATTCGATTCCACTAAGAACGAGACCTTCTTTTTTAGAAAGTTGCAATTCTTCAAAAGGAGTTGCGCTTGCTTTCATTTCGGCTAAATCTGTTCCTTCCAAGTTTTTTCGTTGACCTTGTTGAACAAGGTAAGCGCCTTTTTCATTCACTACTTGTTTCATCAAACTCATTGGCCCCATGGCGATTTCGAGCATCATTTTTCCTTTAGCATCCACTTTGTTAGTAAAAGTTAATGGTGATGGAGCTTGCGGAATAGTTGTAGATCCTAGCATTGCAATCGTTTTTACTGCAGAAATTGCTTTTTCGCCACCTATTACTTTGATATAATTTGCTAAGACACTTTTCGCAGTTACTCCAGCAGGAATTTCTTTTTTCAAAGCTGGTTTTTCTAAAGGATTACCATATTTATCAAAATAGAATATTGGAATTTTTAAGGTTTCCAAACCAGGAATAACATCCGATCCTTTTCCAGCAATCACAATTCGAGTATTGTCAAGTAGAAAATATTTATTAGCGGCAGCTTGTACCTCTTCGGCAGTTACAGCATTTATAGCTTTAATATAATTTTCATAGAAATTTGCTGGAAGATTTTCTGTTTCAATATTCAACGCATATCTCGCTACTGTTTGAGGTTTTTGAACCTGCATTACAAATCGTCCAATGTAA
>CAILTC010000284.1 GCA_903837025.1 uncultured Bacteroidota bacterium
AATAAAAAGGAATACCAAAAAAAGCATTCCTTTCTACTAGTATTAATGCTTTAATTATTTCAATAAAAATTCTTTAGTAAGGTTAGAAATCTGTATTTTGAAAGCTCCTTTTTCCGAAATCCATTTCAAATCGTTATTAACAAATTGTAGGTCTTTTTGATTCAAAACAAAAGTTAATGTCTTAGATTCATTCGGTTTTAAACTAATTTTTTCGAATCTTTTTAACGCTTTAACTTCAGGTGTAATACTAGCATAAATATCTGATAAATATAATAATACCGATTCTTTTCCGCTTATTTTTCCTGTGTTCGTAACATCGACCGAAACCGTCAAAGTATCTGTATTATTTATTTCAGTTTTATCTATTTTTAAATTAGAATAACCAAAAGTAGTGTAGGATAATCCGGTACCAAATTCGAATTGTGGCAAATAACTTTTTTCGTATTTTGCATCATTATTCTGTTCTTCATCGCCTAAACTTTCTGTGTATTTTCTGTTGTATTTCTCCAATGAATTCGGGTATCTTGGATAATTATAGGGTAATTTCCCACTAGGATTTACATCGCCATAAAGGATATCAACCAAAGCTCTTGCCCCTTCATTTCCTGGCAAGTAGCATTGAACAACTGCATTCATTTTGTCTTCGAAATTACTTATTAATCTTGGTCTTCCTTCGTTTAAAACCAAAATAATGGGTTTATTGAGTTTCGCTAAAGCCAAAGCTAATTTTATTTGTGAGGCACTTAAATACAAATCACTAATATCTCCTGGCGTTTCGGTATAATTTTTTTCACCAAGGCATAAGACAATTTTCGTTGCGTCTTTGGCTAAATCCAATGCTTTTTGAATTTCTACATCATCTTCTAAGGCTAAGTCTGCTCCTTTTGTATAAAGCACATTTTCTTTCCCAACCTTGTTTTGCAAAGCTTTAAGAATAGTGAATTTATCGGCTGCATAATTATCGGAATTCTCCCCTTGCCAATTGTACGACCAACCCCCATTTAAGTTTTTCATGCTATTGGCAGTTGGGCCAGTTACCAAGATTTTATCGGTTTTATTTAAAGGCAAAGTAGCATTATTTTTCAATAGAGTAATCGATTCGGCGGCAGCGTTATAAGCAGCATCTATAAATTCTTGGGAACCAAATTTTGGATAATCTTTCAAATTAGCAACTGTATTCTGAAATAAATTCAATTCGAATTTCATTTTTAAAATTCGAGAAACAGCATCATCAATTCGTGACATTGGCACTTCGCCTTTAGCAACTAAATCTAACAAATCCGTATAAAAACTATAATTATCAGGAACCATACTCATATCGATTCCTGCATTTACAGAAATTCTAACTGCATCTCTATTGGTTTCGGCAACTTTATGTCGGGTATGCAAATAAATAATATCCTGCCAATCTGTAACTACTACACCTTGAAAACCCAATTCGTTTTTCAAAACATCGGTAATCAAATATTTGCTGGCATGTACCGGAGTTCCATTGATTTCACCTGAGCTTATCATTACACTTTTGGCTCCAGCCTTAATTGCCGCTTGATAAATTGTTAAGTCGAATTGACGCAAAACGCGTTCCGGAATAATACTTGGCGTTCTATCTTTTCCGGTTGTAGTACTTCCGTAGCCTATAAAATGTTTCATACAAGAAGCCACATTATATTTAGATCCAATATCATTTCCTTGAAAACCTTCAACAAAAGAAGTACCCATTTGAGAAGATAAGTAAGTATCTTCTCCAAAGGATTCCCAAATTCTAGACCAAGATGGATTTCTTGGCAAATCTAAATCGGGTGAAAAAACCCAAGGAATTGATGAAGCTCTAGTTTCATAAGCCGAAATTTCGGCCTCATTTTTAGCAATTGCTGTATTAAAAGTCGCTGCAATCCCAATTTGCTGTGGGAACAAAGTAGCACCTGCGGTATAACTTGAACCATGAATAGCGTCAATTCCGTATAAAACAGGAATTTTAAGCCTAGTTTTATTGGCTTCGTTGCTAATTTCTGTGAGCACAACATTCCATTGTTTAGGAGTTTGTGCCCCTGGATTTGGAACATTTAATATTGATCCGATATGGTAACTTTGAATCGCTTCTTTTAATTTTACCTTATCAAATATTCCAGGCTTTCCTTTTTCTTCAAAATTAGTAACGGTAATCTGCGTCATTTGTCCAATTTTTTCTTCAATTGTCATTTTAGAAAGTAATTCGGAGACTTTTTTGTCTAATTCTGATTTGGATTGACTCCAGGTAAAAGTAGAATAAGTCAGTAAAATTAGGGACGAAAAAAATATTTTTTTCATTTTGGTGGTTATTGGTTGTTAAAAATTCGATTTGCAAATAAAGGTTATCTTTATGAGAATAAAAAACTGCTTCTGAAAATAAACCACATTTTTAAATGTTGTTTAAATTTTCAGGAAACAGTTTTTAAAGTAATCTAAATCTATTTTTAAAATGGTTTGATTGGCTTATTTCGCTAAAGCCAAATTCAAATCTTCATAATATTTTTCATTGTATTTCCCTGCAATTACAAGAGCTCCTGAGATAAGTACCACATTTTTTATGATATATTGCCCCACCAAAGTTGGCTGATAAGGGAACGCATCAAAACATACTGTTTGCACAATAAATACCGGAAAAAAGGTCACCGCCATGTGTAATAACAGCAAAAAGATAGTAATTGGAATAAGCTTTTTGACTAGCAATCCTAAACCAATTATAACTTCGCAAACTCCAAGAAAAGGAATAAATATTTCGGGTCTAAACCAATAAACCGTTTTTTCGACTAATTCACCTGCGGGACTCATCCCGAAGATTTTTAGAGCGCCAAACCAAATATAAACTATAGCAAGTGCTACACGCATTATGTTTACGCTATGTTTATCTACTATTTTGCTAAATTTAAAATACAAAGTGTTGAATACTGTTTTCATGATATTTATTATTAAATATTAATTTGAAGCTTTTCCTGGATTTGCGGTATTCAAAAGATGCATCGTCATTTTGCTAGGTTTACTAAAACGGTAGGTATAACCCAAATTAATAGAATAATCAGCAAAAGCAGCATCACCCTGTACATGCACATATTTGCTTGGATCCGTTATCACTGAGTTTTGCAAATTTTGACTTGCAATATCTGCAGCACTTTGAATTCTATTTTTAATGAAATTATAAGGAACATATAAAGAAAACCCATGTTTACCTACATGATACGAAATTCCAGATTCGATGGCTACAACATAGCCTGGTCTACGATAGGCAACTTGACCACCGAAAGCATCATAGGCTGGAATACCTTCAAATCGACCCGCAAGTGACAAAGTCAAGCTGTTTTTCTTGTCAACGGCGGCCATAAAACCTGCACGGGCAAAATATTGATCCGGACAAGCAAATACATTATAGCCCGCTAATCCTGGTGATGCAGCAGACTTGAAAGTACCATTAGATTCCTTTGGATTAAATAAATAATAACCATTCGCAAAGCCATAAAGTTTACCATATATTTTTCTAAATCCTTGTAATTCGACTGTAAAACCTAATCCGCCATCACCTGGCTGAATGGCTTGATCTACAATTACTTTTTTAGTTGTTCCGTCAGCTTGTGGAGTATAATCAGAAACATCATGTTTACCCGTTGGCAATTTCAAACCTAATCCAACCATAACATTTCCTTCATGGGCTTTTTTGGGATCTACCAACCAATAATTTACACTTACTCTTGTATCCGCAAGTCCTTGTGCATAAATACTATATCTAAAAATAGTAGCTACTGGATTAGTTTGTTTTAAAACTTGAGATCTTTCGTTATTTACATAAGGCAATGTTACATTAAACTGAATACGATCCGTTAAACCATAGGAAAAATTCAAATCTACAGCGTGAGAATAAATATTTACTGCATTTCCTCGTTCTACTCCATTGGCATCAAAACCACCGCCGGTTGTTTGACGCTGTGGCTGTTCAGTTGTCCCGATAAAATGCCTCCAAGAATGAAAATAACGATAGTTCATACCCACTTGAATATCTCCTTCATTCAAATTATACGAATCGGAAGAGCACATGCTTAAGCCTCCCATTTGTCTTACGGCAACACAACCTTGGGCAATTGAACTTTCACTTTGAAAGGATAATAAAAGAATAAATATAATGGTTAAAAGTGTATTTTTCATGTTTTTTATTTTTAAAATGTAAATTATATTGTTACTCAGCACCATCTATTTTAGCTCTATTTACGGCAAAACTACCTGCGGCTTTACCCAAAATCAGTCCCTTTTCGCAATCGCTTCTGTAATGAATTGCACCATACAATCTTGAATTTGAAGCTTCAGTCGCCATAGCATCAAATTGTGTTGCTTTTGCAGGAATTACGTGTGATAAAAAAGTAGCTGCTGCTCCGCTAAAGGTTGAATGTCCTGAAACATAAGCTGGAAAATTAGGGACACCAGTGAGTGTTTTTATAGATGCATCCATCTGACATGGTCTTGGATTGAAATAATAATATTTTGCATCCCAACAACTAATTGCTGCATCCATCATGGCAATATTTAGCAAAGCTAAATTTCGTGCCCAACGTACTTCGCTATAATTTTGTTGAACAAATTCCTTATTAGCAATTGCGTTCCAATGTCCTGGTGGTGTATAAGTTCCTACTCCATCTGCCCAAAAAGTTACAATTTGCATGTTTTCACGTGTTGCGTTTTGGCTGTATTTTTTTACTTCATTTAATTCCGTAAAAAATTGAACTGATTTTGTTGAAGGTGGTGGTACAGGACGATTAGCAACAACATCGGCTGGGGACATCAAGAATGATTTTACATTTCCGAACAAAGGCAACATGGGTGGCCTAGCCGGTAAGTCTAATGATTTCCATGGCATTTCTCCCTTTCCAACCGCAGTAGTTTCTAACTGTGTCCAAAGCGCTTGGTTTCCAATTGCAGCTCCGGCTCCATCTCCCGCAGCTTTTGTAGTAAATAAAGCCGCAATTTTTTTACCTAAAGCAGCACCTGCTTCCACATCACTTCGAACATTGGCACCAGAAATTATTCTGTATAATTTTTGCTCATCTGCTTTTTCTTGGATGAAAGCAATTTCCGTTGGGAAAAGTAATTTTAAGATTTCAACCGTTACGCCTGCCAAAACTCCATCTTCAGAAGGATAAGATGGCAAAGCACTTTTTGGAACTAAAACTTGAATACTAGGATCAACCACAAAAGGAGCCGAACGGTTGTAAAATTGTTTGTAATACCAAGCTGCCACCATCGCATCATATTGAGCAGCGCTCACATAAGCATAAGCACGAGCTGCAAACGGTGGATTAGAAAACGGGAATTGTGGGTTTGCAAAAGGGTTTGCCGATGACGGAGCAGGATAAGTCCCATCTTGATTTTGATACGGCGGACGATTATGTTTCGCTACCAAAGTTTGCATAATTTCGTTCCAACGCAAAACGCCACCAACACTCCAATACTGAATTATCTTTTTTTGTTCCGGAGTAATATTAGCTTGGTAACTTTTGATCTCATTCATTTCTGCTTTATAAGCTGATGAAGATGTAGCAACCGGAACATCTATAGGAAATTGATCTGGTGATGTCAATAAAATGGGTTTCCATGCTCCGGCAAGTTGATCTTGATTTGTCGGATTTAATTGTGGATATTGTTGATTGCTTTCTACAATGTCTTTATTACAAGAAACAGTCAAAAGTAAGATTGTCAATAGGAAACACTTTCCTAAAAATAGATATGTATTATTTTTCATTTGTAGTAGCAGTTTTAGTATTGAAATCTAGAACATAGAATAAACCTCCGTAAAAGGCATCTGATTGACCTACATTACGACCTGTAATGACATGGTTTAAGCCAGCAATAATTGCTAAACCAGGGATTTGTTCCAAATTATATTTACCATTAAAACCAATTTTTGTCATATTCATGGTATTACTTGGAAAAGGCATGTTGTTTGTAGTAATATCAAAGCCTCCTTTTTGTGTAGTCCAAGCATCAAAAACGGCTTCTGCAATTAATCGTGAAGTACGGTAACCTGCTCTTGCATTAAATGAAATTGCATTGGGCATTTTTACTTCATTGGTATAATGCATTACATCTGTAAAATAAACATTTCGATCAATGGTAATGTTCGAACGTTGTACATAAGCTTCAGAAACTGTTGCGAAAAAACTATTATATTGATAATCTCCCATGAATCGCAATGTTCCTACTTTGCTTCTAAGACCGAGACTCAAAGGCAAATAATCGGCTACATAATTTGATGTTGGAAATGAAAATCCGCCTAAGGCATAAAAAGAAAGCGGGTTTCCTTTTATGTTTTTTTCGAAAAACAAATATTTTAAGGTTAAGGAAAGATCTTGAAATCCTTTTTGACCTTCCATTGTTCCAGCAGAAGCATTTGTTTTCACATACGGAATACTAAAAATAGCATTGAATTTATCGGTGATTCCGTAGTTTCCGTTAATGGCAATTTTTTGAGTTGAAACTGTCCCGAAGTTTAAATTTTCTCTTTTAAAAGTGCCTTCCCAGTACTTATTCCAGCTGCTATATTCGTATATAGCTCCCGTACAAAAATTGTTTTTAGACATCATTATTCCATCCATTTCGGTTTGGGCATAAAAATGTTGTGCCGCCAGAATAAGGCAGATTATATATAATTTTTTCATTTAATAGTAGTAATAGATTAATTTTAAGTGGTTCAAAAACCCATAAAGGATTCGGACCTTGCATCGTTACACCGCTAGTTATTTCAAATTAATCAAATGAAAATTGAATCCAATAAAATAGCAGCAGCATTATACCTTAACAATTCGACTAACCCAAATTGAGAAATGGCAATAAATGCAAGGTGTAAATAATAGATAACAGATAATGTATCCTAAAAGCTAACCAAACCTTTTAAGATAATTATTGTGTCTATAAAATAAATTAAAATTAAACCGTGTCTGGCGGGGAATCATCCCGAGTTAAATAACCGGAATGAAGAATTCCATGAGGATGGATGTCAGATTGAAGTAAATAAGTATTGGCTGTGTCCAAAAAGCTATACAGAGTTGCGTTTGTTTGAACATAGTTTTTTGTAAAAGCTTTGAATATTTTCTCAACTGATTTTTTGCTTAATGGCACATTTTCAGAGGTGTCATTATCTACCAATTTTTTAAGATTGATATCCAAAGAGGATTGTTTTTCAAGAGGCAAATAATACAAGCAGATACTATTATCTTGTATTTTCTTTTTGAAGACGTGATACGTTTTATTATTAATAGTTACGTTTTCGTTCACATATTCCATTTCTGTATCTTCGGTAAAGGAATACAATGAGGCATTCATTTTTATCACCTTAAATTCTGAATCCGGTATTTTCTGCATCACAGATACCCATGCTTGCTCCTTTTGTAGCTTAAGCAACAAGTGAATTCCCACAACATTATATAGAAATGTTGTGGTTAAAATCAAGAGTAATAATGTGGATGCTTTTCTTTTCATACTAATTACCTAACTGCGGTAAATCGAACAATTAATTCTTACTTTATTTCAACAATTAAAGCTTCATAAGGGCGCAATATACTAAAATTTATTGAATCTAAATTAAAATAATTACTGCTTATTATTTTAGCATTTTTCAAATCAATTCCAGCGTTAACTGTCGCATTATCAGCAGTAAAATTCAACAAAACGAGCATTTTTTTTCCGTCTAATTCTCGAGTATAAGCGAATACTTTTGGATTATCCTTATCCAAAAGCGTATATTTTCCGTAAATTAATACCGGATTATTTTTTCGCAATTGAATTAATTTTCTAAAATAATTTAAAGGTGAATTGGGGTCCTTTTCTTGTGCTTCAACATTTATATTTTTGTAATTAGGATTTACTTTCAACCAAGGTTTCCCAGAAGTAAAACCAGCATTATCATTTGTATTCCATTGAATTGGGGTTCTGCTATTTTCTCTTGAAGTTTGCTTCTTCTCTTCTAAGAAAGCAACTAAATCTCCTCCTTTTTGTTTTAATCCTAAATACGCATTTCGAGTATCAACATCGTTATAATCCTCAATGTTATCAAAACGAATATTACTCATTCCTAACTCATCACCATTATAATAGAATGTCGTTCCGCGCATTGTCATTACAAAAGTGGTCAACATTTTTGACGAAAGTTCTCTAAATTTTTCAGAATCGTTTCCAAATTTAGAAACCATTCGAGGTTGATCGTGATTGGCCATAAAAATAGAAAGCCAACCTTTATCTTGAAACTCTTGGTCATAGCGAGAAAAAATATCTTTGTATTTCACCAAACCAAAATCAGTAAGATGTTTGCCCACATCTACACTTTCAAAATGATAGGCAATATTCAACTCTTTGCGATCTGGATCAACAAATTTCATAGCCGCTTTTGGCGAATCTCCTGCACCTTCGGCAACTGTCATTGCATTTGGATATTTACTCAAAACTTCGCGATTCATCTCTTGAAGATAATCGTGCAAATGAGGTCCGTTTCCGTAATATTTGATGATTTCTAAGGTATTGCCAATAATTTCTTTTGGCAATTCAGGGAAACTAGGATCTTTTGAAGCAAATTGAAAAGCATCCAATCGAAATCCATCAATGCCTTTATCCAACCAATATTTCATCATGTCGTAAATCTCTTTACGCACCACTGGATTGTTCCAATTCAGGTCCGGTTGTTTCGCAGAAAAATAGTGTAAATAATACGAATCCGTTTGCGCATCATATTTCCAAGCATTACTATTTACGTCAAACCAACTCCATCTGTAAGGAGGAGTTCCTTTTTCGGCTGGCCACCAATAGTAATAATCTCTATATTTATTAGTTCTCGATTTTCGACTTTCTTGAAACCAATAATTCTCATCAGAACTGTGATTTACAACTAAATCCATGATGACTTTTATGCCGCGATCATGCATTCCTTTTAATAACACATCAAAGTCTTGCATGGTTCCAAAATCTTTCATTATCCCACGATAATCGCTAATATCATACCCATTGTCATCATTTGGCGATTCATAAATTGGGTTTAACCATACCGCATCAATTCCAAGGCTTTTTAAATAATCTAGTTTTGAAATTATCCCTTTTAAATCACCAATACCATCGCCATTACTATCCTTAAAACTTCGAGGATATATTTGATAAATTACGGCTTCTTTCCACCAATTCTTTTCCATTGCTGGGGATTTTTTTGCAACAACTACTTGAGCTTTTGTCATATTAAAAGATAATAATAGGGTAATGATAAAAGTAATATTTATGAATTTATTTTTCATTTTTTGTGTAATTTTCATTCTAAATATTCATGAATTTTGCAATTTGTTCCGTTGTAATTTTAGGATTTGCACCTTCATTACTGGCCACTAATGCGCCTAATGCACAAGCAAAATCAATTGCTTTTTGGGGTTCTTCATTCATTAAAAGCTTGCTCAATAATCCTGCAAGAAACGAATCTCCGGCACCAACAGTATCGGCAACACTAATTTTATATCCGCTATTGTAATACATTTTTCCATTCAAATACAAAACAGCACCATGACTCCCTTTGGTCACACAAATGCTTTTTGCCTGCGTTTGTTCCGCAATAAAAAGTATATTTTGCTCTAAGGAATGAAAAGGAGAATTTAAAGCTTCACTAATTTCATATAATTCATCATCATTAAATTTTATAAAATCCGATTGTTTCATCAAATTAATCAGCAATTCTTTGGTATAAAAAGGCGCTCTTAAATTAACATCAAAAATTTTATACTTTGCCATTTTCATAAGACTTAACAACGTAGTATACGAAGTTTCATCCCTGCAAACTAAACTTCCAAAAACCAAAGCATCTGCCTTTTTTACTGCATTTTTAGCTTCGGGAGTAACTTCGATTTCATCCCAGGCTACCGGATAATTGATGGTATATGTTGCTGATCCTTTTTTGTCTAATTGCACTAAAACTTCACCCGTAGAATAGGTTTCATCTATTTGAATCGCGTCACTAGCAACATTGTTATCCTGAATAAAGGCTACTAATTCCTTTCCGATAGCATCATTTCCGATTCGGCTAATAATTTCGACATTAATCCCTAAAGAAGCCAGTCGTAGGGCTACATTCAATGGAGCACCTCCAATTTTTCGATGCGTTGGAAAAACATCGTATAAAACTTCTCCAAAACAAACTACATTCGTTTTCATATTATTTTATTCGTTATTTGATAAGCTTTGAGACAATTCTTCTAATGTTCTTC
>CAILTC010000285.1 GCA_903837025.1 uncultured Bacteroidota bacterium
CATGACTACATCGGCAGTTTTGAATTTCTGAGGAACTTTTGGTTGAAAATCAGCCAAAACATTCAATTCAGTTGCCAAGTTATCTATTGAGTTTAAATCATTGTGATACAAACCGCTCCAAAAGAAAGTTTTCCCTCCTTTGACTACTTCAAGGCCCGAAATATCAATGTTTCTATCGGTTAATAAATCTAAATATTCTTGTGGAAAATCATCACCAACAACAGAAACGATGGCAGATTCAAGGTTAAAATGAGATGCCGAAAGTCCGATGTAAGTACCAGCACCACCTAAAATTTTGTCAGTTTTGCCAAAAGGCGTTTCAATAGCGTCGAAAGCAACGGTGCCAACAATCAATAATTTATTCATTTGATGAGATTCGAATTAAGGGGCAAAGATAGTTTATAAGTTTAAAGTTGCAAAGGATGATGCTATCAAAGTTTTCATAAAAGTTTCTCCTCGGCTTTCTCATAAAAAACATCTACCGAAAGTGATTTTTGATTAGAGGCCATTACGGCAAGTTCATCGCAACGCTCGTTTTGAGGATGATTATTATGTCCTTTTATCCATTTGAAATCGACTTTGTGTTTTCGGTAAATTAACAAAAACCGTTTCCATAAGTCGGCATTCTTTCTCTCTGCAAAACCTTTTTTTTCCCAGCCTAGCACCCATTTTTTAACTACAGAATCCACTACATATTTAGAATCCGAAACTACCAAAACCTTCATGTTCGGGTTTTTTAGTTTTTCGAGACCCACGATTACTGCCAATAATTCCATTCTATTATTCGTCGTATGACGAAAACCTTCATAGAATTCCTTTTTATGTGGCGTTCCCACAAGTTCCATAACTACGCCATAACCACCGCGCCCAGGATTCCCTTTGGCAGCGCCATCCGTATATATATGTACGTCGTGTTCCATTTTAGATTTATTAGATTTTTAGACTATTGGATAGTATAGAAAAGATTAGTGTAATGAGGCAAACTTTTTCAGGTTAACTTTTGATCCTCTTAAATAATAAATTTAAAGGATGATTTTTTTAATTTTATGAATCAATACAAAAATCTAAGAAGTCTAACATTCTAATTTTCTAACAACCTCTCAATCACTTCCGGAAAGTAACGTTGTTCGAGTTCGTGAATTTTTTCGGCTACCCTCTCAGGAGAATCTGCTGCAGTTAAAAGCACTTCTTTCTGGAAAATAACATTCCCTTCGTCATAATTTTCGTTGACATAATGAATCGTAATCCCCGTTTCTTTTTCTTTATTTTCGACAACCGCTATATGCACATTCATTCCGTACATTCCTTTTCCACCATATTTTGGCAATAAGGCTGGATGTATATTTATTATTTTATTAGGATAAGCTTCTATGATAGATTTTGGAAGTTTCAGCAAGAATCCGGCAAGAATTATCCAATCAGGTTGAAAATTATTTATTTTTTGTAATACTTTACCGTCATTAAATTCGTCTTTTGAGAAAATTTCTGTTGGAACTTGATGTTTTTTTGCTCGTTCAATTACTTTGGCATTTTGATTATTAGTAAAAACGGCAACAACAGTTCCACTATCTTTGTCAGCGAAATATTTTATAATGTTTTCAGCATTAGTACCCGATCCAGAAGCAAAAATTACAATTTTATTCATGTCATAAATGATTTTAGTACTGCAAAAAAAAGGATAAAAAGTCATAATAAATAACATTATTAACTCTTTGTTAAAATTATTTTATAAATTCGTCATCACATTTATTAACTAAATAGTTGTTTTAAAATAAAGTTTTTTATTTTTGCCAACAAATTAAATTTTAAAATTAAAGATTATGTCAGACATTGCATCAAGAGTAAAAGCTATTATCGTAGAC
>CAILTC010000286.1 GCA_903837025.1 uncultured Bacteroidota bacterium
ATAATTTTATATGCGGAATTCCGGCATCATGTGTGAACCATTTTTGGTCGTTTAACCAACTTTCGATTGCGACAAAATTTTTATTTTTAATGTTTAATTTCAGCTCCGAAGTATTAATGTCGTTCGAACCTACAATGATTTGTTTGATTTCGCCAAGCTTCTTTTGAATCGTATCGAAAGTGTCATATTTTTTGGTAACAACGGCAAAATCGAGTTTTTTAGAATCTACTAAATCAAAAAGCTGGTCGTTTTCATAAAAGGAAAAATCGATAAAATCAAATTCCGAAAGCAACGCACTACCCAAACTGCTCATCAAATGTTTAGAAATACCAACTGATATTAATCTATTGGCATTAAAAGCTTTGGCACGAAAACCATTCTCCACATTTTCTAAACGGTCTAAGGCTTCAATAATTAAATTATTGAGCAATTTAGCATATTCTGTTGGCTCCACACCTTTCGACTTTCTATTGAAAAGCTTATACCCCACATGCGCTTCCAACATGGCTATTTGTTGGCTTACAGCAGGTTGGCTGATAAACAATTCTTTGGCTGCCAGAGAAAAATTACCGTTTTTATAAACTGATTTAAAGGTCCGATACCATTCTAGATTCACCATGTTATAAATATATTTATCACAAACATAACTTAAATTATTTTTACCAATAGCTTATTCGACCTAGATTTGTAAAACAAAATGAGTTATGAAGAAAATTGCATTCCTAATCCTAATAGCATTAATGGCGAGTTGTAATAGCGCAACTGCACAAAAACAAAACAAAAAAAAGATGAAAAAAGTATTATTTGTTGTAACCAGTCACGATAAATTGGGCAACACGGGAGAGAAAACAGGGTTTTGGACAGAAGAGTTTGCAGCACCTTATTATGCTTTGGCTGATAAAGGCGTAATTATTGACATAGCAACACCTCTTGGCGGACAACCTCCAATTGATCCAAAAAGTGAAGATCCATCAGCAGCGACGGAAGACACCAAAAGATATGATAATGATGCGGTACTTCTTGATAAAATGAAAAACACAAAAAAATTATCCGAAGTGAACCAAGCAGATTATGATGCTGTTTTTTATCCTGGTGGTCACGGACCACTTTGGGATTTAGTTGAAGACGCAAAATCTGCAGCACTAATAGAAGCTTTTTATACCAATCATAAACCCGTTGGTTTTGTTTGTCATGCACCAGCTGTATTGAAAAACGTAAAAATTAATGGCGACTATTTAGTGAAAGGAAAAAAATTAACTGGTTTCTCCAATTCCGAGGAAGCAGCCGTAGGATTAACCGATATTGTTCCGTTTTTATTAGAAGACATCTTACAACAAAATGGTGGTGTTTATAGCAAAGTTGCCGATTGGCATCCTTATGCTGTTGAAGATGGACTGCTAATCACGGGTCAAAATCCAGCTTCATCAAAACTCGTTGCCGAAAAACTATTGCAACAATTAAACGCTAAAAAATAAAACGATGCTTAATTTCGAATTATACAATCCTACGAAACTAGTTTTTGGAAAAGGACAAATAGGACAATTACCAACACTTGTTCCTCAAAATGCTAAAATCCTGCTCGCTTACGGTGGCGGAAGTATTTTTAAAAACGGAATACACGAACAAGTTCGCAAAAGTTTAGAAGGTATTGAGATCATTGAGTTTGGCGGTATCGAAGCCAATCCCCGTTTCGAAACTTTGATGAAAGCCGTGGAAATTATTCGTCACGAAAAAATTGATTTTATCCTTGCCGTAGGTGGCGGAAGCGTTATTGATGGTGTAAAATTCATATCGGCAGCCGTTCATTTTGAAGGAAACCCAATAGACATCTTAAAGAAAAGGATTATTTTTAAAGAAGGTTCGGCTGTTGTTCCTTTTGGAACCGTTTTGACTTTGCCGGCAACGGGAAGCGAGATGAATTCTGGTTCCGTGGTTACGATTGAAGCCACTCAGGAAAAACTTGATTTTGGTGGTTCGGCCCTGTTTCCAAAATTTTCTGTTTGCGATCCATCCGTAATTGCCTCTTTGCCAAAAAGACAATTACAAAATGGTGTTGTAGATGCCTATACGCATGTAATGGAACAATATTTGACCTATCCGCATGAAGGTTTTCTTCAAGATAGAATTGCCGAAAGTATCTTGCAAACATTAATTCAAGTGGGGCCAAATGTAGTCGAAAACCCAACCGATTATGCCTTGGCGTCTAATTTTATGTGGAGTTGCACGATGGCTCTTAACGGATTAATCCAAAAAGGTGTTCCTTCCGATTGGGCAACGCATATGATCGGGCATGAATTAACCGCTTTATACGGAATCGATCATGCTCGAAGTTTGGCTATAATTGGTCCTAATTTATATCGGGTGATGTTCGAAACAAAGAAGGAAAAATTAGCGCAATACGGAAAACGTATTTTTAATTTAACCGGAAGTGAAGATGAAATTGCCAACGAAGCAATCAACAAAACGGTGGCCTTTTTTCATACCATGGGAATGCAAACTAAATTATCAGAATGCACCGAAGATTATGCGAAAACGGCTGATTTTATTGTCAATCGTTTTGAAGAAAGAGGCTGGAATGCATTAGGCGAGAGACAAAATATTACTTTAGAAAAAGTGAAATCAATTGTAGAAATGAGTTATTAATTCATATTAAGGATCGAGTTCAAAAGTTGGGGATTAGATCCCTACTGAAATTTAGTAAAATCAAAAAAGGCGTTCACCTAGTATAGGGGACGCCTTTTCAAATACTAAAAAAACTAACTAACTCAACCCTATTTAACTTTAAAAAGCTAACGTATAGATAATTACAACGTAAGCGGGATTTATATATTGTATCTAAAGACATAAATTTTCAAATAATTTTATGTTTTGTTCTAATTACATTGTCAAAGGGCTATATTTCTAGCTTTCATGTTTGAATTTTATTTGCATTTCTACTACTTTTTTAAGTACTTTTGATTAAATTTAATACTAAAATGACCAAAAATCTAAAATTTGCAGTAATTGGTGGCGGAAGTTGGGCAACAGCAATTGCCAAAATGCTATGTGTAAATCAGGGAGAAATTGCATGGTATATGCGAAATGAAGAGGCTATCGAACATATAAAAAAACACCATCATAACCCCAATTATTTGAGTTCGGTTGAGTTTGATATTAAAAAATTAAAACTCACCAATGATATAAATGAAGCGGTAAAATATGCTGATTATATCATTTTTGCAATTCCTTCAGCCTTTTTAAATGGGGAATTAGAAAAATTAACTGCCAGTCTAAAAGACAAAGTATTTTTTTCGGCCATCAAAGGAATTGTTCCGGAAACGAGTTTGATCGTTGGGGAACATTTTAATAAAGTATATAGTATTCCGTTCGAAAATATTGGTGTAATTACAGGTCCTTGCCATGCCGAAGAAGTGGCTTTAGAACGTTTATCCTATCTTACAATAGCGTGTGGCGATGCTGAAAAAGCTAAAATAGTGGCCAAAAATTTATCCTGCAATTATATCAAAACCAAGATTTCTGATGACATCATTGGTACCGAATATGCAGCAATGCTCAAAAATATTTATGCCATTGCAGCAGGAATGGCGCATGGTTTGGGTTATGGCGATAACTTTCAATCGGTTTTGATGAGTAATGGCATTCGTGAAATGAAAAAATTCATTCGAAAAGTACATAAAATGAAACGCAACATCAATGATTCGGCTTATTTAGGCGATTTATTGGTAACTGGTTATTCCGTGTTTTCAAGAAATAGAATGTTCGGGAATATGATTGGTAAAGGCTATACCGTAAAATCCGCACAAATGGAAATGAGTATGGTCGCGGAGGGTTATTACGCTACCAAAAGTGCATATAACCTAAATCTTGAATATGGTGCCAAAACGCCAATCATAGATGCCGTTTACAGTGTTTTATATGAGGGAAAATCAGCCAAATCAGTTTTTAAAAAATTAACAGACAAATTAGACTAACTTCAGATTTAAATAACAAAATTATGAGTGAAAGATGGAAACATCAGATCAATACTGGAGCGCCTTGGGGCGTTTTTATGATCGTTACTACCCTAGTTTTTGGACTTAAAGAAAAGCCTTTTTCAACGCAAATCGCAGACTCTGGATTCTATTTTAGAGCTGTTGGCTATATACTTTTTGGAGTTTTTGTTTTAGGATATTCGAGCTGGAAGAATAAAACCAAAAAAATAAATAAATCGTAATTTTCTATTCTATTATAAATCAGGCAGGTTTTGATTTTATCTTACGATAACACCATCAACAAATAAAATAGGCACTTCTTCTACAAAATCTTCGTTGATTGAATTGGTCTTAAAAATAAATTTTCGGTCATATAATTTTCCACCCATAAAAAAAGTTAACATAAACTCATTGTTGAGTGCTAAAACGCTTTTTTCAATCATTTCGATTTTTACAACCGAAACCGCTGGAACTTCGAGATAAGCGTGACGCAAAAGCGAAGTTTTTTTCATTTCACCATTGATGGTTCCGAAAGCTTTAGAAACAACCATTACTCCTTCAAGGTCAAAATCGCTGTCATTTACTAGATAAGCAAACCAAACTTTTTCCATAAAATCGTCGCTCCATTCTTGGACTACGGCTATGAAAACGTTTTCTACGGTAGGGATTATAATGTCTGCTTTCATTTTGAGATGATAGATTATAGACAAATAGATAATAGACAAATAAGAATCTCTTTTCTATTCGTCTATCCTCTTTTATCTTTTTTTATATACTTGCTTTAAATTGTTCCAAGAAACGAACGTCATTTTCATAAAACATTCGGATATCTCCAATTTGATATAATAACATGGCTATTCTTTCGATTCCCATTCCAAAGGCAAAACCGGTGTATTCGTCTGGGTTGATGTTGCAATTTTTCAACACATTAGGATCAACCATTCCGCAACCACCTATTTCTAACCAACCCGTTCCTTTGGTAATTCTATAATCGGTTTCGGTTTTTAAACCCCAATAAATATCAATTTCAGCACTTGGTTCTGTAAACGGAAAATACGAGGGACGAAGACGGATTTTTGATTTTCCGAACATTTCTTTAGTAAAATATAAAAGCGTTTGCTTCAAATCGGCAAAGGAAACATCTTTGTCAATATACAAACCTTCGACTTGGTGAAAAATACAGTGTGAAC
>CAILTC010000287.1 GCA_903837025.1 uncultured Bacteroidota bacterium
AAGTGAACACCTGCTTCTAGTAATTCTTTTACTTCTACTTTGTTTGACATTTTTTGTTTAGTTTACGTTCTGTTGATTAGCAATGTAAGGATGGCGGTTTCCCGGCTGAATACATTTAGATGCTAAACTAATTCTCGCCTCAGCGAGCAACAACAACATTGTTTTTAAATATAATTATCAATAAGTCTTGCGCGAATTGCACAAGACAGGCAATATTCACGTTTAGAGAATTGGAATCTCTTACGAGCTTTCTTCTGACCGAATTTCTTACGTTCAACCATTCTTGGATCTCTTGTTAATAAACCTTCTGGTTTCAAAATCCCTCTGTTTTCTGCATTTACTTCACACATAACGCGTGCCAATGCCATTCTTACAGCTTCTGCTTGACCAGTTGAACCACCTCCGTAAACGTTAACTTTTACGTCAAAGTTGTTTACATTTTCTGTCATAGACATTGGTTGTAAAACTTTGTACTGTAAAGTTGCAGTTGGAAAGTAAGTTGCGAATTCTTTTTTGTTTACAGTGATTACTCCTGTTCCTTCCGAAACATAAACACGTGCAACAGCGGTTTTTCTTCTACCGATTTTGTGAATAACTCCCATTACTTAAGATCGTTAAGGTTAACTGTTCTAGGTTTTTGAGCGCCTTGTTTGTGCTCTGATCCTACAACAACATTTAAATTTCTGAAAAGTTCAGCGCCAATTTTATTTTTTGGCAACATTCCTTTTACTGCTTTTTCTACTAGTAATGCAGGGTTTTTGCTTTGCAATACTTTAGCAGTTAAAGTTCTTTGTCCTCCAGGATAACCAGTGTGACGGATGTATGTTTTTTCATCCATTTTGTTACCTGTAAGGTTGATTTTTTCTGAGTTGATAACAATTACGTTATCTCCACAGTCCACGTGTGGTGTATAACTTGGTTTGTACTTACCTCTTAAAATCATAGCGACTTTTGAAGCAAGACGACCTAAGTTATGACCGTCAGCATCTACAACAATCCATTCTTTTGTAGAATTGGCTTTTGTTGCTGAAATTGTCTTGTAGCTTAATGCGTTCACAATATATTATTTTAATTAAACATTCCATCCCCAATAAAGGGGTTGCAAAAGTACAATTAATTATTTTAAATACAAATACCTTAAAAGATTATTTTCCATTCCTTTTTATGCTGATTATCAAATGGATATTTATTGTTTATCGCTTTTGTGTTTTTTGCGATAAGTCTTTAAATAAGTCTTGCTATATTTGTATTGATTTATTTCCAAAAAATTTTCGTAAATTTCACTTTTTTAGCATAAGATTTTTTCGAAAACGCTTTTTTTTGGATAATACCCAAAACTAAAATCTGTTTTATTAAAAAAAATTAATGCGAAACAATACTGAAAGCCCTTTAAAAAAATACTTATGAAAGCTAAAGCAACTTTAAAGCAAATTGCAAAAGAATTGAATGTTTCTGTTTCTACAGTTTCAAAAGCACTTAATGATAGTCCTGAAATTAGTGAGCAAACAAAAATTAGGATCAAGGAATACGCTAAGCTTAAAAACTATAAACCTAATGTTATTGGTCTGAATTTAAAAAACAGAAAAACGAAAACAATTGGCGTTATTATTCCAAATATCCTGAATTCTTTTTTTGCAAAAGTTTTTAGCGGAATCGAAAAAGTAGCGGATGAGAAAGGATATAATGTGATTACGTGCATTTCTAATGAGTCTATAGTAAAAGAAATTAATACCTTAGAAATGTTAAGTAACGGTACTATTGATGGTTTTATATTGTCGGTTTCTGAAGAAGCTCAGAAACAACATGAATTTAATCATTTTAAAGAAATTATAAACGAAGGGACTCCAATTGTTATGTTTGATAGAATTGCAGACGAAGTTGATTGTGATAAGGTTGTTGTTGATGATTTTGACTCAGCGCTTCATGCAACTCAACATTTGATAGACATAGGTTGCAAGAATATTGCTTTATTTTCTTCTGTTGATAATTTAAGTGTTGGAAAATTAAGAGCAGATGGTTATCTTAAAGCATTGCAAAATAATAATATTGCTGTCAATGAAAATTTAATTATTAAAACGGATTCCGAAGAAGACTTGAAAGATAAAATTGAGACTATTTTTGAAAACAATACTATTGATGGGATTTTTGCTTTAGACGAAAATGACTCTGTAGCTGCATTGCGAATAGGTATTAAAAAAGGATATAAAATACCCGAAGAGCTTTCGATAATAGGTTTTGCTGACGGTATTCTTGCTTCAAGAAGATTATCGCCAAGCCTTACAAGTGTCAGTCAGCATGGACCAGAAATAGGAGAAGCTGCTGCCAAATTACTTATCGAGCGATTAGAAAGTAAAGAAGAGAATCTTCCTTATAAAACTACCGTTATTAAAACTGAATTAAGAGAAAGAGAGTCGACTAGAAAAATTTAACCTTTTCATTATGAGGAACAAGATGTTATTTTGTTCCTCATAATAGCTAAAATTTAATGCGCCTCCAGCCAGTTTTTCCCCATTCCAATTTCTACATCTAGCGGAACATCCATTATAAATGCATTTTCCATTTCGTGCTTAATCATCGGTTGGATTTTCTCTAGTTCGGAGGTGTGAACGTCAAATACAAGCTCATCATGTACTTGCAATAACATCTTTGATTTCCAATTTTCCGTTACTAATTTTTTGTGAATATTAATCATCGCAATTTTGATAATATCGGCTGCAGAACCCTGAATTGGTGCATTTACCGCATTTCTTTCAGCGCCACTTCGAACCATCATATTGGCCGAATTGATATCTTTTAAATATCGTCTCCTTCCTAAAACGGTTTGTACATATCCATTTTCTCTGGCAAAATCGACTTGATTGGCCATATACGATTTTAGTTTTGGATAAGTCGCATAATAAGCATCGATCAATTCCGCACTTTCTTTTCGCGAAAGCGAGGTTTGATTGCTTAATCCGAAAGCAGATACACCATATATAATTCCGAAATTTACGGTTTTGGCATTGGAACGTTGTTCTTTGGTTACTTCTTCCAAAGGAACATTAAACACTTTTGCAGCGGTACTTCGGTGAATGTCTTCATTGTTTTGAAAGGCTTTTATCATGTTTTCTTCACCAGATAAAGCAGCGATAATTCGCAATTCTATTTGGGAATAATCCGCAGAAACCAAGGTGTAGTTCTCATCACGAGCAATAAATGCTTTACGAATCAATCGGCCTCTTTCGGTTCGAACCGGAATGTTTTGTAAGTTCGGATTGTTCGAGCTCAATCGACCAGTTGCGGCAACAGTTTGCATATAATCGGTGTGAACGCGCCCTGTTATTGTATCAACTTGATTGGGTAATGCATCAATATAAGTGCTTTGCAGCTTGACCATTTGACGCCATTCGAGAATGTCACGAACAATTTCGTTGTCGTTGGCTAAATAAGATAAAACCTCTTCGCCTGTGGCATATTGACCTGTTTTAGTTTTCTTTTGTTTGGCTCCGCCAATTTTCAATTTGTCAAATAATACATCGCCGAGTTGTTTTGGCGAAGCTAGATTGAATTTTTCGCCAGCAGTTTCATATATTTTTTGTTCCAAAGCATTGCTTTCGACAGCCATTTCAACCGACATTGATTTTAAGAACGGAACATCGAGATTAATCCCTTCCATTTCCATTGCTGCTAAAACAGGAATTAACGGAATTTCGATTTCGTCGAATAATTTTTTGGTTTCGGCTTGGTCCAGAATCGGACTGAAATTCTGCTTCAATTGATACGTAATATCTGCATCTTCAACGGCATATTCTTTGATGTCTTCTAGATCAACATCGCGCATCGATTTTTGATTTTTACCTTTTTTACCAATTAAATCTTCGATCGATTTTGGGGAATATTTCAAATACGTTTCCGATAAAATATCCATATTATGACGCATATCTGGGTTAATGAGGTAATGCGCAATCATGGTGTCGAATAATTTACCTTTTATTTGAATATCATAACGAGAAAGGATTTTTAAATCGTATTTGATATTTTGACCAATTTTTTCAACTGATTCACTTTCGAAAAATGGTTTGAATTTATTGATTAAAACTTGCGCTTCCTCTTGGTTTTCTGGAAAAGGAACATAATATCCTTTTCCTTTTTCGAAAGAAAATGAAATTCCGACCAATTCAGCGTGCAAAGCGTCTAAACCAGTTGTCTCAGTATCAAAACAAACCGAAGATTGATTCAGTAGATTTTGTAACAACAATTTTACTCCCAAATCGCCTTGGATAATTTGATAAGTATGTTCGGTATTTTCTAATGAACTATAATACTGATGGCGCGTTTCTTCCGAAGTTTCGTTTGGAATGGTGCTTCCAAAAAGATCAAATTGCTCTTCGTTTTTGGGTTGTGGTTTTTTGTATAATTTGGCTTCATCAACTGGAGTTGTTACCGCTGCAGTCCCTCCTTTTTTGAAAATGGCATCAAATTGTTCTGCCATTCTTCTAAATTCGAGTTCGTTAAAAAGGGCATCGGTTTTGTCAACGTCTGGAGTCGATAATTCATAATCGGTTTCGTCAAAAACTACGGGGCAATCTAAAAGAATTGTCGCCAAGGTTTTAGACAATAATCCTTTTTCCTTATTGGCTTCGATGTTTTCTTTCATTTTGCCTTTTAGCTTATCTGTATTTGCTAAAAGATTTTCCATGCTGCCAAATTCTTTCAATAATTTCTTGGCGGTAACTTCGCCCACACCCGGAAGACCAGGAATGTTATCGGCTGCATCGCCCATCATTCCAAGAAAATCAATTACTTGTTCAGGGCGTTCGATTTCGAATTTAGCCAAAACTTCAGGAACTCCCCAAATTTCTATTCCGTTGCCCATTCGAGCCGGTTTGTACATAAAGATATTCTCGGAAACGAGTTGTGCAAAATCTTTGTCTGGCGTAACCATAAAGACTTTGTAGTTCTGTTTTTCTGCTTGTTTGGCAATAGTTCCAATTAAGTCATCGGCCTCAAAACCGCTGACTTCAATAATAGGAATATGCATCGCTCTTAATAATTCTTGAATATAGGGAACGGCAATTTTTATAGCTTCGGGTGTGGCGTCACGATGCGCTTTGTATTCTGGAAAGATGTCATTTCTGAGTTGGCTTCCGCCTTTGTCGAATGCTACGGCTAAATGATCTGGTCTTTCACGCTTGATAACATCCATCAAGGAATTCATAAATCCCATGATTGCCGAAGTGTCCATTCCTTTAGAATTGATCCTAGGGTTTTTTATAAAAGCATAATAACCACGAAAGATTAAAGCATAAGCATCGAGAAGGAAAAGACGTTTTTGTGACATGATAGCATAAATTAGGAAAGCGTAAAAGTAACTAAAGTTTGAAACTTTTTAGGATGTTTTCTTTTAGTTTCTGTTGATTTATCTAGTTCTGTATTAATGAGTACATTAAGGTGTTTTTTTTAAATTTTTATATTAGTTTAATTTGATATGATTTTAGTTAAATTTCAATTAACATAAAGTAGTTTCACTTATTTAATTTGTTAATTTGCAAAAAAAAAATTACATCCCAATGATTTTACGCATACTACTATTATGTATCGTTTTCTTTATTATTGAATTATACGCTTATCAGGCATTGAAGACTTTGGTAAATAATAAATCGATTTTACTCATTTATAAAATAATAAGCTTTCTTATTTTAGCTTTTATTGTATATTCTTTTACAAAATTTGACCGTTCAGTGGGGCAAACCAAGCAGACCATGTTTACGATGGGCTTGGTTCTTTTGGTTTATATTCCAAAGATATTACTGACTTTAATGCTTTTAGGAGAAGATATTTTTAGAATAGGAGCGGGTTCTGTAAATTATTTTTTAAAATCGAATACGAATGCCAATTTTCTTGACTCAAGAAGAAAGTTTGTTAGTCAAATAGGTTTAGGTCTAGCGGCAGTTCCTTTTTTGTCCTTAATATATGGGGTTACAATA
>CAILTC010000288.1 GCA_903837025.1 uncultured Bacteroidota bacterium
CCTTCATTATTTTCTATTCTAGAATCAATGATTGCGATATGCTCTATAGCTTCCTCTTTGGTAATTGCCAATGGTCTAGGAATGTATTTCATTATCTCTTTATTAGATCTTAAAGAAAAAATTTCATTATAATCTTCTATTACAATACGCCTTAACTGTAAGCGTTCGGTTTCGAGATTAGGAAACGGGGTAAAATTAATGTTCAACATATCTTTTTTTTTTTATGTGATTTTATAAAATTTCGATGCTAAATTTTGATTGGAATACTTCATTTTCATTGAGAATCTGAATACCTTCTTTTTCGAAAAGATTTCCAAATTTTTCTTCAGTATCCGAATAACCATACCAAGGCTCGATACAAAGAAAAGGAGCGTCTTTTTTTGTCCAAATTCCTAAATTTGGAAAACCGCTAAAAGTGGTTCTTACTATTGGTTTCGTTTTTTCTAATATTGTCAAAGTGTTAGATTCTAATGATTTGAAAATTAAGGCGTCGTTTTCGAATAGTTTATAATTCAGTTCTACTCTTTTATTAATAACTATAAGTTTCTTAGTTTTATTTGAAATTAAATCATTTCTTAAAAGATAATATTCCAAAGGCTCGTCATTACTGAATTTGAGTGAATAATTTTCAAAATTTCCAGGCAAAGCAAATGCTGGATGAGCGCCAATAGAAAAAGGCATAATTGATTTGCTTTTATTGAGTACTTTATATTCAATATTCAAGCTGTTTTCGTCTAATGTGTAAATAACTTGCAATTCAAAATCGAATGGATATACTTTTCTAGTTTCATCAGAAGAGTGTAATGAAAAACTAACAGAATTACTACTTTTTTCAATTACATCAAATGTCATATCTCTAGCAAAACCATGTCTCGATAAATGATAATCCATTCCATTATAGGTGTATGAATTATTGTTTAATGTACCCACAATCGGGAACAATATAGGAGAATGTTTGCCCCAAAAAGTTGGGTTTCCTTCCCATATATATTCTGTAAGTTGGTTGTTTTTCAATGAAAATAATTCGGCTCCTTGATGATTTATTTGTGCTGTTAAATAGGAGTTAGATATAGATGTTGATTTCAAAATAGGAGTTGATTTTGTTATAATTATTTTTAGATTGTAAATATATTTAATTTTGAATCTAAAAAGAAGTTTATTGAACGATTGGTAAAATTTTGTCAAATTTTCGAATTTATTTGGAGTCTTGGTTATATTTTTCATTAATTTGGTAAAGAAAATTTATAATATGAAAAATATCCGTTTAAATGCTCTCCTTCAGCTAGTTTTATTATTAGGAATTTCGACTGCGTGGTCTCAACAAATTCCAGAATCTAAACCCAATCAGCCTATTTCTAAGTATGATTATTATGATGCTTTTGCACCCTTTTTCTATTCGAAAAATGCTACTAATACACGATCGGCTAGTGGTCAACCAGGACCGGAATATTGGCAAAATAGAGCGGATTATCAATTATCGGCAAAATTAGATGCTTCTAAAAATGAAATCACGGGAACAGATATTCTAACCTATACCAACAATAGCCCTGATTCGTTGTCTTTTCTTTGGATGTTATTGGATCAAAATTTGTTTCAATCAGATTCTAGAGGAAATGCAGTAATTCCTATAAATGGAAGTAGAAATGGTGCTCAAGGACAAGTTTTTGACGGTGGAGATAAAATAAAATCGGTTAAAATTATTTCGACTATTAAAGGAAAATCGACAGAAATCCCAGCTAAATATTTGATAACTGATACCAGAATGCAGGTTTTTCTTCCTCAAGGGTTAAAAGCCAAGGGTGGAATTGTAAAAATTAAAATAGAATATTCATTTATTGCTCCAAACGAAGGTTCGGATCGTATGGGAGTTTTAGAAACTAAAAATGGTAAAATTTTCACCATTGCTCAGTGGTATCCTAGGATGTGTGTGTATGATGATATAAGAGGTTGGAACACGAATCCGTATTTAGGTGCTTCGGAGTTTTTTCTTGATTATGGCGATTTCGACGTAAACATTACCGTTCCGTCTAATCAAATGGTGGTTTGTTCTGGCGAATTGGTAAATGCAGCGAATGTGCTCACTACTGAACAGCAAAGTCGTTTTGCGAAAGCTTCGCAAAGTGACAAAACAGTCATAATCCGTTCTGGTGATGAAGTTGCGGCTACAGCAAATTTAGATTCGAAATCTAATAAAACATGGCATTTTAAAGTTAAAAATGCTCGTGATGTTTCTTGGGCATCCTCAGCGGCATTTATTTTGGACGCCGCTAGAATTAATTTGCCTAGTGGAAAAAAATCAATGGCAATTTCTGCTTATCCAGTAGAAAGTGCAGGCAATGAAGCTTGGAGTCGTTCGACAGAATATACCAAGGCTTCGATTGAAAATTATTCGAAAAGATGGTTCGAGTATTCGTATCCTGCAGCAACGAATGTGGCAGGAAATGAAGGCGGAATGGAATATCCTGGGATTGTTTTTTGCGGTTGGAAATCGAAAGGCGATGATTTATGGGGAGTTACCGATCATGAGTTTGGACACAACTGGTTTCCAATGGTGGTAGGGTCTAACGAACGTTTGTATGGTTGGATGGACGAAGGGTTTAATACGTTTATCAATTCGATAAGTTCCGTTGATTTTAATAATGGAGAATACAAAGACAAGCCCGTTGACTTGCATAAGGACGCACTAAAATATACCAGTCCCAATTTAGAAACCATAATGAGTTCACCAGATAATATGAAAGAGGCCAATATTGGTACTTTATGTTATTCTAAACCAAGCGCAGGATTAATACTATTGCGAGAACAGATTTTAGGACCAGAGCGATTTGATTTAGCTTTTCGTACTTATGTAGAACGCTGGGCTTATAAACACCCTACTCCAGATGATTTTTTTAGAACTATTGAAAATGTTGCAGGCGAAGATTTATCTTGGTTTTGGCGTGGTTGGTTCGTAAATAATTGGAAATTAGATCAGGGTGTAAATGCTATTAAATATGTCGAAAATGATCCTAAATTAGGGGTTTACATTACAATTGGTAACTTCGAAAAAATGGCGATGCCTGTTATTTTAGAAATAAAAACAAAATCTGGAATAGTAAGCCGTGTAAAATTGCCAGTCGAAATTTGGCAGAAAAATAAAGAATGGTCTTTTAAACAAAATACTACCGAAGAAATTGAAAGTATTGTTATTGACCCGGATCATGTTTTTCCCGATACGAATGAAAGTAATAATACTTGGACTTCGGCAACAGGAATTGTTGAAAAAGACGCCAACTTAAATGGTTATTTAGGAAATTTTAGTAGTCGGTTTTATGGATTAAAAAGTGCTTTTACAAAAAAGAGAGGGGTTGTTAATGTTGAAATTACAAATTATCCGAAATTTGCATTAGAACTTATAGCCGATGATACATTTGAATCTAAAGAAGCGGGGGTGAAAATCGAATTTAATAAAGCTAAAAATGGATTTATAATGACAATGAGTGATGCAACTAAAATTACTTTCACAAGAGATTAAATGTTGTCTCAAAGCTTAATATTGTTTTTTAAACACTTCATTATGAGTAAATTTAAAATTTAGTTAAATGGCTTAAATTTTTAAACAAATACATTTTAAAGCCTTAAATTTGAGTAAATTAAAATAGTATAATTATGAAAAGATATGCAACGGCAGTTTGGAAAGGTACACTTAAAGAAGGTGCAGGTCATCTCTCTACACAAAGTGGAACATTGGAAAACACACAATATTCATTTAAATCTCGTTTTGAAGAAGGGGTAGGAACGAATCCGGAAGAGTTAGTTGCTGCGGCACATTCAGGATGTTTTACCATGCAACTTTCGGCCTATATAACGGGTGACGGTTTTGAAATTGAAAGCATCGAAACCAAATGTGTTATTGATTTATTGGATGGGAAAATTATAAGTTCTAATTTAGCGGTACACGCAAAAATTAAAGGAATTTCGAATGAAGCTTTTCAAGAATTGGTAACTAAAGCGGAGGAAAACTGTCCTATTTCTAAATTATTCGATACGGAAATTAACACTGTTGCGACTTTAATTTAGAGGTTTAACCAAATTAAAAAAGGCTCGATTTGTTTAAAATCGAGCCTTTTTTAGTTATAAACAACAGTAGTTTTTTAATCAAATAAATCCGAAGACAAATAGCGATCGCCTCGGTCACAAATAATGGCAACAATTACTCCAGATTCTAATTTTTCAGCTAGTTTTAGTGCCACAGCAACTGATCCTCCGCTACTCATTCCTGCAAAAACACCTTCTTCTTTGGCCAATCTTTGGGTCATTTCACGAGCTTCTTTTTCGCTCACTTCGATAATTGTATCTACTCTATCCGCATCAAAAATCTTTGGTAAATATTCCTGAGGCCATTTTCTAATTCCCGGAATTTGGGAACCATCACTTGGTTGTGCACCAATAATCTGAATGGCTGGATTTTTTTCTTTCAAATAAGCAGAAGTCCCTATTATGGTTCCAGTTGTTCCCATTGCCGAAACAAAATGGGTTACCGTTCCTTGAGTATCCTTCCATATTTCTGGACCAGTGGTTTTATAATGGGCTTTCCAATTGTCGGCATTGGCAAACTGATTCAGCATAATATATCCGCCTTCGGCCACTTTTTTATCTGCATAATCTCTAGAACCTATAATTCCTTCTTTGGCAGGAGTCAAAATGACAGTGGCACCAAAAGCTCGCATCGTTTGGGTACGTTCTTTGGTCGAATCTTCCGGAAGTACCAGTTCTATTTCTATGTTGAATAATTGGGCAATCATGGCCAAAGCAATTCCGGTGTTGCCGCTGGTGGCTTCAATAAGTTTATCGCCTTTTTTGATGTCGCCTCTTTCTATTGCGGATGCAATCATATTGTAAGCGGCACGGTCTTTTACGCTTCCTCCGGGATTATTTCCTTCGAGTTTTAATAAAAGTTTGACGTTTTTGTTTTTGACCAAATTGACACTTTCCACCAAAGGCGTATTTCCAATTAGATCTACTAATTTTTGAAATTGCATATTATTTTAACTCTTTTATTTTCACTTCTGTTATTGTTGTATTCGTCACGATTGATTTTGCAGGAATCGATTTTGTAATCCAGGTATTTCCTCCAATAATACTATTTTCTCCAACGATGGTTTCTCCACCAAGAATTGTTGCATTGGCATAAATGCAAACATTTTTCTCCACTGTAGGATGTCGTTTGGCATTTTTCATGTCTTTGCTTACGCTCAATGCGCCCAAAGTTACGCCTTGGTACAATTTCACATTTTTTTCGATAACGGTGGTCTCTCCAATTACGATTCCTGTTGCGTGATCTATAAAAAAGGGCGAAGCAATTGTTGCCCCAGCGTGAATGTCGGTTCCTGTGATTTGATGTGCATATTCGCTCATTAATCTTGAAAATAGCAACAAGTCTAACAGGTATAATTCGTGGCTCAATCTATAAATAGCAATGGCATAAAATCCGGGATAAGCAAGATACACTTCTTCAATACTGTTTGAAGCGGGGTCATTTTCTAATATATATTCTGCATCCTGATTCAGATTTTCGAGAACAAATGGCAGTTTTTCTAGGTATTGATTCCAAACTTCGTTGCACAATTCTTGGGGCTTTTTACAAGCGATTTTCGAAATTTCCTTGAATAGTTTTTCAAGTTCATCGATGCTTTGGTCCAAAGGCGCATTGGCATCGAATAGCGTATAAAACAGTTTTTCTGTAAAAACTACTACTTTTGTCTTGATACCATAATTAATTACGGAATGGCTCTTTAAAGCTGCAATATTTTGGATAATTATATCTTTGGCCACGTTTGTAAATTTCAAATGTTATTAGAAAGGGGTAAAAGTAAGGTGTTTTTAGAAATTGCCGCAACAATTTTGTAAATAAATTTGTGTTTTGCCAAGGATCACAATCCATAATGAAAATAGTTATAGGAATATTTGTGACGATGTGATTTTTTAAATTTGTAAATTAGCATAAATTAATTTAGTCGAAGGTAAAGAGCTTCGTAGGTTTTAATCCATTTAATGAAAAACTATAATGAATACTAAATCAAAACGTTCTACTCAACTTTCTCGCTTTTGGAAAATTCTAGGACCAGGACTCGTAACGGGTGCGAGTGACGATGATCCATCAGGAATTGCTACCTATTCGCAAGCGGGTGCAGCTTATGGGCTTTCTACATTATGGACCTCGCTTGTTGCTTTTCCTCTCATGGCTGCGATTCAGCAAATGTGTGCCAGAATAGGTTTAGTAACTTCACAAGGTTTGACAGGGGCTCTCAAAAATCATTATCCAAGGCCTATTTTGTATATAATGTTGCTGTTTAGTTTTCCGGCAATTATTATGAATATAGGTGCCGATATTGCAGGAATGGGTGCGGTAGGAAACTTATTATTCCCATCAATCGATGCTACTTATTTTAGTGTTTTGTTCACTATAATTCTCTTGGGATTAATTATTTATTTGCCTTATCAAAAAATTGCTTCTACGCTAAAATACCTTTGTATTGTAATGTTAGTTTATTTTATAGTGCCGTTTTTGTACAAACAAGATTTTGCACAAATTCTAAAAGCTACCTTTATTCCTAGTATAAAATTTGACAAGGACTTCATGGGTATTCTTGTCGGGATTCTAGGGACTACTATTTCGCCCTATCTCTTTTTTTGGCAAGCATCAGTAGAAGTCGAAGAAATGAACAAGAATACAAAACACCTAATGGTTAATAAAAAAATTATTCACGAAATGAAGGAAGATGTCGATTTTGGAATGACGTTTTCGGGTTTTGTCATGTATTTTATTATTCTTACCACTGGAACGGTTTTGTATAACGGCGGTATTCACCAGATTGATACGGTTGAACAAGCCGCAATGGCTTTGAAACCCTTGGCGGGGAACTTGGCTTATCTTCTTTTTGCTATTGGAATTATAGGAACAGGTCTTATTGCAATTCCTGTTTTGAGCGGTTCACTTTCGTATATTGTTACCGAAACTTTTGGCTGGGAGCAGGGTTTAAATAAAAAATTCCATGAGGCAAAAGCTTTTTATACAATTATTGGTATTTCATTACTATTGGGTTTATCGCTGAATTATATTGGTATTTCGCCCATAAAAGCCTTGATTTATACCGCAATCCTTTACGGACTTACCGCTCCGGTTTTGATTGCTATTATTCTTCATATTTCGAATAACAAAAAAGTAATGGGGAAATTCACCAATGGCAGAACTTCTAACATTCTAGGTTTTGCGGCTTTAATCATTATGACAGCAGCTGCTATAGCCTTGTTGTATTTGCAGTTTTTTAATTGAATATAAATTATGATTTTTAACTCCAGCAAGAATTCTATATTTCTCTAAATTCAATGCTTTTGTTTCTTTATCATAGATTTTATCAAACAATAATTTCAATAGTATACGATTCCAATCTCGTCTCTCTCTTTTGGAGAGGGACGTGGAGAGGATTTTTTTTTCAATAATAAATGATCCTATTTTAAAGTTCATTACTTTTGAAATCCAATAATTAAAATATGAAAAAGTTTATTATTCCGATAATGATTGTTGCTATTCTAATAGCTTCTTATGAGCAACAAAAAGCAGATAAAAACGTCTATATTCTTGCAGTTGCCATTGGCGTATTTATGTATGGAATGATGAAATTGAGTAAAAAAATACCGAGTAAAAATCAAGATAAAGAAGAAGAAAATGTTTAATAAAGGAGATAAAGTTTCGGTTTTAGATGAAGCGATAAATGGAGTAGTGGTTTCAGTCAAAGAAAAGGAAGTTACCATAGAAACTGAGGACGGATTCACGATGACATTCTCTGTCAATGAGTTGCTTAAGGTGAACGAATCCAGTAATTTAATGGATTCTATCAAAAGAATAAATGTAGGTGAAATTGCAAAGGAAAAAGAGATTCCTAAAGCAAGAAGTTTTGTTAAAGAGCGTAAAGATAAGTATGAGATTTCGGCGCCAGAATTCGATTTACATATCGAAAAGTTAGTTCCCAACAAGCGCGGAATGTCTAATTATGATATCCTGACTTTACAATCAGAAACGGCAAAAAGACATATCGAATTTGCGATACGAAATCGCATTCCGAAAATTGTTTTTATTCATGGAGTTGGCGAAGGAATTCTAAAATCAGAGCTAGATTTTCTATTGGGACGATATGATAATATTGCTTTTCAGGATGCTAATTACCAAAAATATGGTCTTGGTGCTACCGAGGTTTTTATTAAACAAAATAGCAAATAAATAGGGACATACTTGTTTAAGTAGCCACAAAAAAAACACCGTAAATTCGCGAATTTGCGGTGTTTTTTTATAATACCCTGTCAATGTATATAATATAATATCAAATTTCCGCTTTATTTTAAGCAGTATAATTGCAGTTTAGTTTGTCAATAAATCACCGTATATATAACTGTCTCCAAGATTGAAACTGCTTGTTCCATTTGTTAAAGTTACATTTTTGAGTACAATAGTATGAGTATAGGCTGTAGTTCCATTTTTAACAGTGGTAACTTCTATAGTACCACTAACTCCTGTTACACCTGCAACACCAATCCATTCTTCGTTAAATGTAGGAGATTGCGGAAGTGTAGTACCGCAAAAATAGCTTGATGTTAGTAAACCATTATATAAGCGGTAAATGAGTTTGTTTGTTGTTGCACTAATTACTCCAGTTCTCGGTTTGTTTAGTGGCGTTTCAGAACTCTGAATCAATGTTGGGTCGATATCTAATGTCAAAGCTTCTCCGCTAGTGGTATAATTATAGATTTGCTTTGTGGTACTACATTGGGTTAGTATTTTGTTAAAAGCAAAAGGAAAAGTAGTCGCTGGTGTTACATAATCTCCAAAAGCGAAAGTTTCATATACTTGATTCCCGCTAGTTCTTGAAAAAGTAATGTTTTTAAAGATGATATTGTGGTTGTATCCTGTAATTACAGTACTTCCTGCAATAGTTCCCGCTACAGTTATTGGGGTGGTGATAATTTGTATTATTCCTGAAGTTGCGGTCCATTGGTCTGTTACCGTGGGTGTTGCGGGCGGAATAGCATTACAAATATTATCGGATGTTATTTTTCCGCTATAAGAGCGATATACTACACGATAAGTCGAATTATCTATAGGAATATTCAATGGTGTTCCAGGAACAGTTGGTTCGTTTACAAATGAAGTTGTTGGAATTTCGAGAATTAAAGCTTCTTGTGCATTGAGTTTGTAAATGATATTTGTTGTGCTACAGCTTTGAGTTGTGGCATTACTAAAATCAATGGTTCCCACGGTTAAATTCCCGTCATTACAACCGTTTAATAACAACACAAAAACTAATAGGCTTAATACTCTTTTCATCTTAAATTTTATTTGGGTCAAAAATAGTGAAAAATTGACAA
>CAILTC010000289.1 GCA_903837025.1 uncultured Bacteroidota bacterium
ACAATCCTTACTTCTTAAAAAAGAAATAGTAAGAGTTGCTAAAATAAAAACGGTTATTAGACATTGTAATGTTGATTTTCAATAAATTCTTTGCGAATGTATAAATAATTTTCTTTCAACCCAAAAAAAAATATGCTTTTCTCTAACAAAAAAAGAATTCTCTAAAATACACATTATTTATTATGTAATAATTAAAATTTAAGTTTTAAAATAACAATTAAGCAACTGTTTTTTATTAAGAAGTAATAAAAGCTTTAATTTCAATCTAATAAATCATAACGTTTAAAATTTTCCACAAACCTGTTATTCGAATTAGCAATGAAACCAAGCTTTGTCAATATTATTACATTTTCGATATTGACCATTAAAAAAACAATAAATCAATCCTTTTTCTGTTTACTTTTGCAACAAATAAATACGTCATGTCAATAGAAGTAAATAACATATCGAAAAGTTATGGTGCGCAAAAAGCACTAGACTCCATTTCGTTTTCTGTCAAAAAAGGAGAAATCGTTGGTTTCCTAGGGCCAAATGGCGCCGGAAAATCAACATTAATGAAAATATTGACCACGTATATTACTGCCGATGAAGGTACTGCTGCCGTAAATGGATTTGATGTTGACATTCAAGCCAAGTCCGTACAACAATCTATTGGTTATTTGCCGGAACACAATCCGTTGTACTTGGATTTATTTGTTCGCGAATATTTGGCTTTTAACGCCGATGTGTATAAAATAGCCAAATCCCGAATCGAAGAAGTGATTCAGCTTACGGGTTTATCCCATGAAAGTCACAAGAAAATAGGACAATTATCTAAAGGCTTTCGCCAAAGAGTGGGACTTGCCAATGCTTTATTGCACAATCCCGATGTTTTGATTTTGGATGAACCAACCACAGGTTTGGATCCTAACCAATTGGTCGAAATTAGAAATGTGATTAAAAACGTGGGCAAAGACAAAACCGTTTTTCTTTCGACACATATTATGCAGGAAGTAGAAGCAATTTGCGATCGCGTAATCATCATCAACAACGGAAAAATTGTCGCCGATAAGAAACTGGACAACTTAATTTCAGTAGAAAAGGAACAAGTTATCGAAGTGGAATTTGACTATAAAGTCGAAGAACAATTGATTGCCAAAATAGAAAACCTGACTTCTTTCAAGAATACGCACGATATGATTTGGGAATTGACGTTCAACGCCGATAAAGATATGCGTCCCGCCGTTTTTGATTTTGCCAATGCCAATGGTTTGAAGACATTGCAATTGAATCAGAAGAATAAAAATCTGGAGGCGGTTTTTAGAGAAATCACCACGTAGAGACGTTGCATTGCAACGTCTAAATACATTGCAATGCAATATCTATTTACATTTTCGCAACGTCAAACCACATATACAAATCGAAATACAGACATTGTAATACAACGTTTGTTGATACAAATCGAAATACAGACGTTGCAATGCAACGTCTCTACAGGTATAAAAACCTAAAAAACCTGACTCGCTATTTGGTGAATATTATCTGATTTTCCCATTGAGTAATAATGTACACAAGGCACGCCAAACTCTATTAATTCTTTGGATTGTTGCACAGCGAATTCTACTCCAACTTGGCGAACTGCTGCATTATCTTTGGCTTGTTCGATAGAATGAATCAATGATTGTGGCATATCTAACCAGAAAACTTGGGGTAATAATTGCAAATGACGTTTTACGGCAACAGGCTTAATTCCAGGAATAATAGGCACGGTAATTCCGATTGCACGAGCGGCTTCGACAAAATTGAAATAACGCTGATTGTCGAAAAACATTTGCGTTACGATATAATCGGCTCCGGCATCTACCTTTTCTTTTAGTCTTTTTAAATCGGCTTCCAGACTTGGTGCTTCGATGTGTTTTTCGGGATATCCGGCAACACCCACACAAAAATCAGGTGCATTTTGCATGGGTAAAGTATCGTGCAAAAACTGCCCTGAATTCATCGCTTTGATTTGTTTTACCAAATCTACCGCATAGGCATTTCCACCTTTTGTTGGTTCAAAATACTTCTCCCCTTTCATTGGATCACCACGTAGCGCTACCAAATTTTCGATTCCTAAATACTGGCAATCAACCAATAAATATTCTGTTTCTTCTTTGGTAAAACCTCCACAAAGCACGTGCGGAATAGCATCTACGCCATATTTATGTTGGATAGAAGCGCAAATTCCCACTGTTCCCGGACGCATACGCGTGATACGACGATCAAAAAGCCCGTCTTTTTCGATATATACATATTCTTCTCTTGAAGTGGTGACATCAATAAAAGGAGGATTAAAATCCATCAAGGGATCTATATTCTCATACAAATCTTTGATATTTGTTCCTTTTTGTGGCGGTACAATTTCGAAAGAAAACAAAGGTTTTCCTTTTGCGTTTTCTATATGTTGTGTTACTTTCATTCTAAAATTATGAGTTGTGAATTATGAGTTATGAGTTGAGAAATCTGAAATCAACAACCATAAATCAATTAATCGGCTATATTCGGATTCAACCATTTCATAGCAACATCCGTTGAAACACTTCTACGTTTGGCGTAATCAATAACCTGATCTTCTTTTATTTTTCCGAGTCCAAAATACTTGCTTTCGGGATTTCCAAAATAATATCCAGAAACCGATGAAGCTGGCCACATCGCCATACTTTCGGTCAAAGTTACTCCAATTTCTTGTTCTACATTGAGCAATTTCCAAATGGTTGGTTTTTCTAAATGGTCGGGACAAGCTGGATAACCTGGTGCCGGACGAATTCCTTTGTAGGTTTCTTCGATCATTGCTTCGGCACTTAAATTTTCATCCACAGCATAACCCCAAACTTCTTTACGAATTTTTTCGTGTAAATATTCGGCGAATGCTTCTGCAAATCGGTCTGCCAAAGCTTTCACCATAATCGAATTATAATCATCCAAATCCTTTTCGAATTCAGCTGCCCATTGGTCAACTCCAAAACCGGTTGTCACACAAAACGCACCCATATAATCCGTTACACCATTGTCTTTTGGCGCAATAAAATCAGCCAAAGCGATATTGGGAGCTCCTTTTGTTTTTTGAGCTTGCTGACGCAAAGTCAAGAAGGTCTGCAACGGTTTTCCGTTTTCGTCTGTCAATTCAATATCATCATCGTTGATTTGATTCGCTGGAAAAATTCCGTAAATCCCTTTGGCAGTTAATTTCTTTTCTTTCAAAATAACTTTCAACATAGCCTGTGCGTCTGCAAAAACAGAAGTGGCTTGTTCGCCAACAACTTCGTCTGTTAAAATCGCAGGATATTTACCAAACAATTCCCAGGTTCTAAAAAACGGCGTCCAATCAATGTAAGGAACCAAAACATCCAAATCGACTTCGATAACTTGTTCGCCAATTATATTTGGTTTTGCAGGAGTAAAATTATCCCAATCCAATTGTAATTTATTTTTTCGAGCTTGTTCGATTGTTAAGAAATTTTTGTCACGAGAACGGTTCAAAAACGTTTCTCTAAAGGCATCATAATCAGCCTTAATAGTGCTAGTGTATTTTTCTCTATTATCATCTAATAAATTCCCAGCCACCGTTACGGCTCTCGAAGCATCGTTTACGTGAATCACCGTTTCTCTATATTGAGGCGCAATTTTCACGGCAGTATGCGCTCTTGATGTTGTCGCACCACCAATCATAACTGGAATCTTCATTCCTCTTTTATCTAATTCTTTGGCAAGATATACCATCTCGTCTAATGAAGGCGTGATCAATCCGCTTAATCCAATAATATCGACATTGTGCTCAATGGCAGCTGCGATAATTTTTTCAGGTGGAACCATTACTCCAAGGTCAATGATTTCATAATTATTACATGCCAAAACTACCGAAACAATATTTTTTCCAATATCATGAACATCTCCTTTTACGGTTGCCATCAATATTTTTCCGTTTCCTTCTTTGTCACCAACCTGCTTAGCAGCTTCAATATAAGGTAGCAAATAGGCTACCGCTTTTTTCATTACACGTGCCGATTTCACTACTTGTGGCAAGAACATTTTTCCACTTCCAAATAAATCACCAACAACATTCATTCCTGCCATCAAGTTTATTTCGATAACTTCAATAGGTTTTACCGCTGCCAATCTTGCTTCTTCAACATCAATTTCTATAAATTCATCCACTCCTTTTACCAAAGAGTGCGTGATTCTTTCTTGAACTGTTCCCGAACGCCATTCCTGAACCGCTTTCTCGTTGTTCTTTACATCGCCTTTTACATTTTCGGCAAAGTCCAATAAACGTTCTGTTGCATCATCCCGACGATTTAAGATCACATCTTCTACGTGTTCTAATAAATCTTTTGGAATTTCGTCATAAATCGAAAGCATTTCTGGGTTTACAATTCCCATCGTCATTCCGTTTTTAATGGCATGATACAAGAAAACCGAGTGCATTGCTTCACGAACGGTGTCATTTCCTCTAAACGAAAACGAAACGTTACTCACACCACCACTTATGTGTGCGTGAGGTAAATTTTCTCGAACCCATTTGGTTCCTCTAAAGAAATCCAACGCATTCAAGCGGTGTTCTTCCATTCCTGTTGCTACTGGAAAAATATTCAAATCGAAAATAATATCCTGAGGTGGAAAACCCACTTTATGAACCAAAATATCATACGAACGTTGGCAAATTTCTATTCTACGTTCGTAATTATCGGCTTGACCCACTTCATCAAAAGCCATAATAATAGCAGCTGCTCCGTAACGTTTGATTAATTTGGAGTGATGAATAAAGGCTTCTTCTCCTTCTTTTAATGAAATCGAGTTCACGACACATTTACCTTGAACCACTTTTAAACCCGCTTCAATAATATCCCATTTCGAGCTGTCAATCATAATAGGCACACGAGAAATATCCGGTTCGGCAGCAATCAAGTTTAAGAATTTTGTCATTGCATATTC
>CAILTC010000290.1 GCA_903837025.1 uncultured Bacteroidota bacterium
ATATTAAGATTAGACTACCACATAAATATAATGAATTTTTATTTTTAGAAAAATTATTATATATCATTAGTAGGCATAATAGAATAACCGATATGGAAATATAAAGAATCATTATTTTGAATTTGGGATTGCAATAATACATTAAAAACCATCTATAAATATCGCCATATAACACCTCATTAGTTCACAAAAAATAAAACGGAACTCAATTTAAAATGCTATTCTCATAAAAATTTCTTATTGAGTTTGTTAAAATCTAATTTAGTTATAAAACATTAAAAATAATATAATTACGTTTTTTATTTATTATAGATTTAAACTTTTTAATCGTTAATTTAAAAAATATTTTTTTTTAAAACACATTTCAGTTCAAAAAAAATTAAAGTGAACTAAAAACTCTATTTGGGCTCTTGAATATTTTTATTTGAAGTATTAATTTTGAAATATCAATTTGAGTTTTTTAAAGAAAAAAAACGGAAAAATTATTTTCATCTCTTTTATCTCATTACATAAAATACATTGATTTATTACCTAATACATAGATGATTTTAGTTAGAAAATAAAGTAAGGAAACTAAATAAATTGAGTTGTACGATTTGTAAAACGATATAATGTTAATTCGCCTAGAAAGATGAATATTTTAAAATACGTGGTTAGTGATAAAAAAATTCCAATTATTTTTAGTAAAGAAATTATCCATTGTGACGTAATGTCTGATGCAATTACAGCAGGTTTTTTGATACTTAAATTTGATATGAATCATAAAAAATTTATAGTAAAATGCTTTGGCGAAAGCAGTTCATTAAATATTAAAAAAGGTGATGAAGACGAAAACATAATCGAAAACTATTTGAATAATAATTTTTATAATATTTCATAATAAATTTAAGGAATGAGCTACTTTTTATAGATTATAAATTAATAAATTATTTGTGATAAATGGTTAAAAATTACAAAAATAATTTTGGGGAACTCAATGAGGAAGAAATTACTTTATATATAAATGGAGGATTGAAAACTATAAAATTAAAAGATCTAGTTAGAATCCGATTTGTTAAAAGACAGAGATATCATATTAACTATTTAGCATTTATCTTGTCAATTTTATTGCTCTTTTTTTTAATAAATAATGTCTTATCTCTTTTTGCTCAAGTAATGATTGTTATTATCACTATTGCTTTATTATTAGTAAGTTTTTTTTATAGGACTTATTGCTATCGTTTTGTTTTAATAAAAAAGAATTTTTTTACAGAAATTATAGTTGCCGAAAATAGGAGTAAAGATGCCGAAAATTTAGCGTATGAAATTAACAAAATGATATTGTTTTGATGTTGAATTGTTTATTGACAGTAGGTGTTGTAAATAAAAAAAAAATTATAGTAATGATCTTGTCTTATTCATGTAGTCAATTGCTTAGTAATTTTAAGTAATTAGTTCTAAATACTTTTGAGTAGAATGATTGTTTTGGGGAAAACTCGACTGCATGATTGACAAGTTTTAAATCTTAAATTAATTTTCTAGTATTCAAAAATAAATAAAAACTAATGGCTTATTCTGCTTATATTATTGGAGAAATACCAAAAAGAATTACGATTCAGTGTCGCAAAAATTTTGAAACCGTACAGTATGTTTTAGAAAAAAGAGGTTTTAATGTTATTAATCCCCTTAAAAATTTATTGAATAAAAAAATGAATGTTGTAGATGCTAACAAGATAAATATTAGACAATTATTAAATTGTAATGTTGTTTATATATTGCCATCTGTTTCTTTTGATAATACTAAGAATGCCGAATTATTACTAGCAATAAAATTAAATTTATTAATTATCCAGGATTTAGTTTTTTTAACTGAAAATGAAGCAATTGAAGAATTAGCTGATCTAGAAATATAGGAATTTAAGTCTATGCAACAATATTTGTTGTAGTTCATAATATTGTGTATTTATAATTGAAGTAAGGAGTATTAACATAAAACACCAATCTTTCGACTAGTGCTTGTTGTTTTTTAGTGGCATTTCGACAAAGGAGACCCGAGAGCTATGCTCGAACAGGCGAAGCAAATCGCATTAGTTGCTCACTTTATGTGATTTCTCCTTTGTCGAAATGACAAAGTGCTATAATCACGAAACCAACTCACTCTGATTTCTGAATACCAATTTTCCGTCGAACGCATCAATCAAAACGATGCTATCGGTGGTGATTTTCCCTGTCAAAATTTCTTTGGAGAGTTGGTTCAAAACGTCTCTTTGTATCACTCGTTTTACGGGTCTGGCGCCAAATTGCGGATCATATCCTTTCTCTGTCAAATAGGTAATGGCTTCCGGAGTAGCGTCCATGGTTATGCCTTGTAAGGCCAGCATTTTGGTCACACTTTTGAGTTGCAAGCCCACGATTTGTGCAATATTGGCACTGGTAAGTGGCGTAAACATTACAATTTCGTCAATACGATTGATAAATTCCGGACGCACGGTTTGTTTTAATAATCCGAGAACTTCAACTTTGGCAAGTTCAGTTGCGGCTTCGACACTTCCTTTTAAATTCTCAAATTTATCCTGTATAATCTGGCTTCCCATATTGGAAGTCATAATGATAATTGTGTTTTTGAAATCGGCCAATCGTCCTTTGTTATCAGTCAAACGTCCTTCGTCTAAGACTTGCAACAAGATATTAAAAGTGTCGGGATGCGCTTTTTCGATTTCGTCTAACAGAATCACGGAATACGGTTTTCTACGCACGGCTTCGGTCAATTGTCCGCCTTCGTCATAGCCCACATATCCCGGAGGCGCACCTACGAGGCGGCTTACACTGTGGCGTTCTTGATATTCGCTCATGTCGATTCGGGTCATGGCGTTTTCATCGTCGAATAAATATTCGGCTAGGGCTTTGGCCAATTCGGTTTTTCCGACACCAGTTGTTCCTAAGAAAAGGAAGCTTCCCACAGGTTTACGCATATCCTGTAATCCTGCGCGACTTCTACGTACGGCATCGCTCACGGCTTCGATTGCTTCTTCCTGACCTACAACGCGGCGGTGCAATTCTTCTTCGAGATGCAAGAGTTTTTCCCTTTCGCCTTGCAACATTTTCATCACGGGAATTCCAGTCCATTTTGCCACGACTTCCGCGATATCTTCTCGTGTCACTTCTTCTTTTATCAAGGAAGTACCTCCAGATTGATCTTCGGTTAATTGTTTTTGGAAAGCATCCAATCGTTCCTGGGCTTCTTTGATTTTTCCATAACGAATTTCAGCTACTTTTCCGTAATCGCCCTCGCGTTCGGCGCGTTCGGCTTCGTATTTGAAATCCTCGATTTCGGTTTTTACATTTTGAATGTTATCGACAACGTCTTTCTCTGTTTTCCATTTGGTATAAATCTCATTTCGATCGTCTTTGAGATTCGCCAAATCCATTCCCAAAACTTTGAGTTTGCTTTCGTCTTTTTCTCGTTTAATGGCTGCAATTTCGATTTCTAATTGCATGATTTTTCGATCTAAAACATCCAATTCTTCGGGTTTAGAATTGATTTCCATACGAATTTTAGAAGCCGCTTCGTCCATTAAATCGATCGCTTTGTCTGGCAAAAAACGGTTGGTAATATAGCGTTGGGATAATTCGACAGCGGCAATTATGGCATCGTCTTTTATCTGTACTTTATGGTGGGTTTCGTATTTTTCCTTAATACCCCGAAGAATCGAAATGGCACTTTCGGTATCGGGTTCTTCGATGATTATTTTCTGGAAACGGCGTTCGAGTGCTTTGTCTTTTTCGAAATATTTTTGATATTCGTCTAATGTGGTTGCGCCAATGGCTCGCAATTCGCCACGCGCCAAAGCAGGTTTCAGGATATTTGCCGCATCCATCGCACCTTCGCCACCGCCAGCACCAACAAGCGTGTGGATTTCGTCAATGAAAAGGACAATATCACCTTCGGAAGCGGTCACTTCTTTCACAACCGATTTTAAACGTTCTTCGAATTCGCCTTTGTATTTTGCACCAGCAATTAAAGCGCCCATATCTAATGAAAAAACGATTTTGTCTTTCAGGTTATCGGGTACATCACCATCAACGATTCGGTGTGCCAGACCTTCGGCAATGGCGGTTTTACCAACTCCGGGCTCGCCCACAAGCATTGGATTATTTTTGGTTCTACGCGTTAAAATCTGCAAAACCCGACGTATTTCTTCATCCCGACCAATAACGGGATCGAGTTTGCCTGATCGGGCTAATTCGTTGAGGTTTTTGGCGTATTTATTCAAGGAATTATAGGTTTCCTCCGCTGACGCCGAAGTTACTCGTTCGCCTTTTCGCAATTCGTCGATAGCGGCTTTCAATCCTTTTTCGGTTACACCTTGATCTTTTAAAATTTGCGCTACTTTACTTTTCGACGCAAAAATAGCCAAGATTAAATGCTCGATCGAAACGAATTCATCGTTCATTTTTTTGGCGATGATTTCGGCTTCGTTAAGTGTTGTGTTTGTTGTTCTGGAAAGCATAATTTCGCCACCCGAAACTTTCGGAAAGCTTTGAATAGTACTGTCTAAAATTTGTAGGAACAGCGGAACATTAACATTTAGTTTTTTTAAAATAAAAGGAGCTACATTCTCATCGACTTCAAAAATTGCCTTAAAAATGTGTTCGTTTTCTATTTGTTGTTGTCCAAAACTCTGCGCCAATTGTTGCGAAAGCTGAATGGCTTCCTGCGATTTGATCGTAAATTTATTGATGTTCATTTTACTTTTAATTTAAAGTTTAATGTTTCAAGTTGAAAAAAATCTAATTTTAGAATAAAATTATCAAATCTCATTCCACAGTTAAAGTTACGACAAAATGACTGATAATTCGGTTTTTCGGTTTAGTATTTATAGCTTTTTTTTTATGTAAATCGCTTGTTTTGAGTTGTTTTTGGGTAAAAATAAAATCGCCACAAATTCAAGAATTCGTGGCGATTTATTTAATTAAAATAGAATTGTTCTCTAAAAAGCTTTTTTCATCTTCTCTTTAATTTGTTCTAAACACAAATTATTAATACTGCCTTCGTGCGTATGTTTTGTTTCTTTTGGCGATTGAAAAGTTCCGTTTTCTAATTGTTCGGCAACGGTTTTATAGGCATCTCTAAATGGAATTCCGGCAACTACCATTTCGTTTAAAGTGTCAACCGTAAAGAGGTAATTGTATTTAGGATTGTCCAAAATATGTTCTTTTACTTTGATGTCTTTGATAGAGAAAATAGCAATATCTAAACAAGCTTTCAGGTTTTGAATGGCAGGAAATAAACCTTCTTTCAACAATTGTAAATCCCTGTGATAACCGCTTGGCAAGTTGTTCGTAATTAGTGTAATTTCATAAGGCAAGGCTTGAATCTTGTTGCATTTTCCACGAATTAATTCAAAAACATCAGGGTTTTTCTTGTGTGGCATAATGCTAGAACCTGTAGTAAGATGCGCTGGCAAACTGATAAAATCAAAATTCTGACTCATATATAAGCAAACATCCATGGAGAATTTTGCCAAAGTTGCAGCAACACTGCTCATTGCAAATGAGACTGTTTTTTCTGATTTTCCACGGCTCATTTGTGCCGCAACCGAATTGTATTTTAAGGTTTCAAAACCTAATTCTTTGGTTGTGAAAGTTCTATTGATAGGAAACGAACTTCCGTAACCTGCAGCAGAACCTAATGGGTTTTGATCCACAATTTTCAAGGCTGCATTTAGCATTGTAATATCGTCTATAAAGGTTTCGGCATAAGCAGAAAACCACATTCCAAATGAAGACGGCATTGCAATTTGCAAATGCGTATAACCTGGTAACAACACGTTTTGGTGTTTTTCGGCAGATTCCATGAGCAAGTCGAAAAGAGTTTGAACTTGCGTTTTGAATTCTTTTACAACATCTTTAAGATATAGATTGACATCGACTAAAACTTGGTCATTTCGAGAACGAGCGGTGTGGATTTTCTTTCCAGCATCGCCTAATTTTATGGTCAATAAATATTCGATTTTGGAATGTACATCTTCAAAACTATCTTCAATTTCGAAATTACCTTTTTCGACATCGATGATAATATCTTCTAAAGCGAGAACCAAAGATTCGGTTTCGGAAGCTGTCATAAGTCCTATTTGTTCCAACATTTTGGCATGAGCGATAGATCCTAAAGCATCATATTTGGCTAGAACCAAGTCGAGTTCACGGTCGTTTCCAACGGTGAAATGTTCTATTTGTTTATCTGTTGGTATTCCTTTTTCCCAAAGTTTCATAGGTTGTATTTTTTATGAAATTATCTTTTTATTGTGATTTTAGCCCCGATAGTAGCGGAAATCCTTTTATTTTTTTTTCTTTAAAAAAATAAAAGATTATAGCGAATAGCGGGATTAGCTCCTAAATAGTAGCAAAAAAGTCGGTCAATATTTTGATGTATAAATCGACTCCTTCTTCTATTTCGTTGATGAATATAAATTCGTTTGCCGAGTGCGAACGCAAGCTTTCTCCAGGTCCTAGTTTCAAAGATTGGCAACTGATTACCGATTGATCCGAAAGGGTAGGGGAGCCGTAAGTTGTTCTTCCTAAAGCGATTCCGGCTTGTACTAATCCGTGGGCAACGGGGATCGATGACGCATTCAGGTGCATGGATCTTGGCGAAACTACGGCAGTTACATTTGCTTTTACGGTGTCTAAAATTTCCTGATTGCTGTACCGATCATTCACCCGAATATCGATGACCAAATGGCATTCGGCAGGTACGACGTTGTGTTGTTTCCCTGCAGAAAATTGGGTTACAGTCATTTTTACTGGACCTAAAACATCGGATATTTTTTCGAATTCGAAAGTTTTAAACCATTCGATTACGGGCATTGCATTGTAAATCGGGTTGTCTGGATTGTTGTGTGCGGCATGACTGGCAGTGCCTTTTACAACGACATCAAGCACTAATAATCCTTTTTCGGCTACGGCCAATTGCATTAAGGTGGGTTCACCAATAATTGCACAATCCAATTCGGGTAAATGTTTTAAAACGCTGTTTAATCCATTTTTTCCACTGCTTTCTTCTTCTGCCGAAGCGACCATTACGATATTATATGGTAAATTTTCTAAGGTATAAAAATGTGTGAAAGTGGCGATTAGCGAAACTAAACATCCACCGGCATCATTGCTTCCGAGACCAAATAATTTGCCGTCTTCGACAATCGCTTCAAACGGATCTTTGGTATAACCTTGATTAGGTTTTACGGTATCGTGATGCGAATTGAGTAAAAGTGTTGGTTTGGCTTTGTCAAAATTCTTATTGAAAGCCCAAATATTATTATTTTCTCTCTCGAAAGGAATGTTATTTTGGTTAAACCAATTTTCGATTAAAAGCGCTGTTTTATCTTCTTCGCTCGAAAACGATGGGGTTTCAATCAGGGCTTTTAATAGCGCAATGGCTTCTTGAGTAAGGGTTGTTATGTTTTTCATAAAGTAATTGTGGTATGTAATGCCGTTTTGTCTTTCAACATTCGATGATGTCCAATTCGTATTTTTTGAACCCCTTTCGACAAACTATTAAAACAGTTGTCCAACTTAGGAATCATTCCGGAATGAATCGCTTTTTCGGCTTTTAACTTGGAATATAATTCTTGATTTATGTTTTCGATTACTGATGAATCATCTTCGGCATCGTATAAAACGCCTGGTTTTTCGAAGCAATAATTTAAGGTAACTTCAAATACTTCCGAAGCTGCAATCGCTAATTCACTAGCAATTGTATCGGCATTGGTATTTAATAATTGTCCTTTTTTATCGTGTGTTATGGCACAAAAAACCGGAACAATTCCGTTCGATATTAAAGTTTCTAATAAAGGGGTATTCACTTTTTGCACATCGCCCACAAAACCATAATCTATCGTTGGGTGGTTTCTTTTGGTAGATTGAATCAAATTCCCATCGGCACCCGAAAAACCCATTGCATTTGTGTTATTGGCTTGCAATTGAGCCACGATATTTTTGTTGATTTCACCAGCATAAATCATCACAACAACATCAAGCATTGGTTGGTCAGTAATGCGTCGTCCGTCAATCATTTGAGGGGTTAAACCAATACTTTGGGCCATTTTTGTAGCCGATTTTCCGCCACCGTGAACAAGGATTTTGTTGCCGCCAATATTCGAAAAATCAGCGAGAAACTGTGCTAGTTCTGTTGGATTATCGATGATGTTGCCACCAATTTTTATAATTGATAAAGGGTTTTTATTTTGCATCTTTCAATATTTTTTGCAATACTAATTGAGCTGAATAGGTTCTATTATTAGCTTGTTCGATAACAATCGAATTTTCGCTGTCAATGACTTCGTCAGTCACAATCATATTTCTACGAACAGGCAAACAGTGCATAAATTTGGCGTTGTTGGTCAGTTTCATTTTATCGGTAGAAACGGTCCAATTAGGATCCGAATTGGTGATTTGTCCGTAATCCGTGTAATTGCTCCAGTTTTTGGCATAGATAAAATCAGCATTTTCGAAAGCCTTATTTTGGTCGTATTCAATTTTAGAATCTTTCGTAATTTCAGGATTGAGCTCGTAACCTTCGGGATGCGTAATTACGAAATCCATGTTTTCCTGTTTTTGCATCATTTCTACAAACGAATTGGGCACTGCCTGTGGCAACGCTCTAGGATGTGGTGCCCATGTCAAAACCACTTTTGGTCTGTGTTTGGTTTTGTGTTCTTCCATCGTAATAGCGTCGGCAAGGGATTGCAACGGATGACCAGTACAACCTTCCATATTCACAATCGGAACGGTGGCATATTTCATAAAACCAGCCAAAACGGTTTCGGCATTGTCTTTTTCTTTGTCTTTTAATCCGGCGAAAGCTCTGATGGCAATGATATCGCAATATTGCGAAACGACTGCCGCTGCTTCTTTGATATGTTCCGATGCGCCAGAATTCATAATAGCACCGTCTTCGAATTCTAGTGTCCAACCTTCGTTGGTAAAATTCATAACCATCACGTTCATACCCAAATTCAAGGCCGCTTTTTGCGTACTCAAACGGGTTCTTAAACTCGGATTAAAAAACAACATTCCCAAGGTTTTGTTCTTTCCTAGTTTTTTATGTTTAAGCGGATTTTTTTTGATTCTCAACGCTTGTTTCACCCATTCTTGTAGTGAATCTATGTTTTGTACGGAGGTAAAGTTCATTGTAATTATTTTTTGGACGCAGATTAAACGGATTCGCTAAAGCGAAGACACAGATAAAAAACGGATTTTTATTATTTATGTTTTATTAAATTAAACAGTTTTAAGATATTTTTTTTATTTTATTAATTTCAATAACAATATAAAATCAGTTTTTATTCACGTATGCAAAGCATCCGTATCATCTGCGTTTTATGTTATTTTCTATTATTTTCAAATATTTTTCTTCTGAATTCAGGTTTTTTTCCAAAGTTAAGAAGTAAGCCAACTTCGCAATCGGTTCCTCTTAAATAATTCAGAATTTGATTTTCAAAATCTTTCACAATACAGTCTGCAGCTTTCAATTCGAGTATGATTTTATCCTCAACCAGCAAATCAGCATAATATTCTCCAACTTCAATTCCTTTGTAATAAACTATAATTTTCTTTTGAGCTTCTACTTTATAACCTTTATTTTTTAATTCCAGATATAAAGAATTTTGATACACTTTCTCCAAAAATCCATAACCCAATTCATTATAAACTTCATAAAAAGTTTTTATAATTGTACTTGTTAATTCTTCGTGTAATAATTACATTTCAAAAAGTTATTTTTAAATTATCACAATATCTTTATCAATTACTAAAATCTGTTTTTTATCCGCGTTTTCACGAAGTGAATCCGTGTCATTTGCGTTCCAATCTATACTATCTTCGTAAAAGCAATTTCGTTTTTCAACGCTTTCAAAATAAAATTATCTTCCAAGCCGTTGATGATCCAAGTTTCGATATTTGCTGCTTTGGCAATTGCTGCCGAATCGATTTTGGATTGCATGCCTCCCGTTCCGTGCGACGATTTCGAATCGCCAATTTCCTTTTGCAAAAGCTGTAAATCCGTTACTAATTCGATGGTTTCGGGAACTTCGTTGTCGAAAGTTGCTTTGGTATAAATTCCGTTGGTATTGGTCGCAATTATCAGAATGTCAACATTTAATAAAACGGCTGTTAAAGCTGCTAATTTATCGTTGTCGCCAAACTGAATTTCATCTGTGGCAACGGTGTCATTTTCATTAATAATTGGAATATAGCTATTTTTGACCAACACATTGATCGTGTTTACGATATTGAGCTTGGTTTGTTTTTTTTCGAAATCCGAATACGAAAGCAAACATTGCGAGGTGTGTAAACCCAAATCGCTAAAATTTTCGTGATAAATCCGCATCAAATGAGGCTGACCAATAGAAGCCAAAGCTTGTTTTACAAAAACATCCTTGTCGTGATTGTCTAGTTTTACAAATTGTTTTGCCGCAGCAATGGCGCCAGAACTCACAATTATAAACTCATATTCGTCTTTTAAAGCGGCAATTTGCATACCAATATCCTCAATCTTTCCTCTCGAAATATGATTGGTTTCCTTTGTGAGCGTGTTGCTGCCTAACTTTAATAAGATTCTTTTTTTTGCCATAATTTTATTCTTTTTGGTCGATTTGGACGCTGATGAAGCGGATTCGCTAAAGCAAAAACGCGAATAAAAACGGATTTTAATTTTTTGAATATGAAATGCTTCGCCTGTTCGAGCAAGCTCTCGGGTCAAAAATCGTTAATATTCAATCAAAAATCGTTCTATCTAACCTGTCCTTCTCCGTAAATATACCATTTATTGGTCACTAAATGCTGCAATCCTATTGGGCCGCGTTGGTGTAATTTGTCGGTGCTTATCGCCAATTCTCCGCCTAAACCAAATTGTCCGCCATCGGTAAATCGGGTAGAAGCATTTTGATACACGGCTGCACAATCTACTTGTTCCATAAATTGTTGCGCAATGTAGTTGTTTTCGGTAATAATTGAAGCCGAATGTCCGCCACAGTATTGGTTGATTTTCGCAATCGCTTCTTCGTCAGAATTTACGATTCCGATGACTATTTTATAATTTAAAAACTCCTCATACCAAATCAAATCCGATTCGATTGGAGGAATATTTGTTGCTTTTGAAATGCTTTCGTCACCCAAAACTTCAACCTTATATTTCTGCAATTCAGCAACCAAATGAGTTGCAAAATCGGACCAATTTTCTAAATTGGAATCAATCAACACTTTATCCAAAGCATTACAAACACCAATATTGGTTGTTTTTCCGTTGATGATAATATCCAATGCTTTTTGTAAATCGGCTTCCTTATTTACATAAACGAAATTATTTCCACGACCGCTGATAATCACCGGACAAGTCGCATGTTTCTTGGTAAAAGCAATTAATTGTTCACCACCACGGGGAACGATTAAATCTACTTTTTGTGTTGGTTTCTCCAAAAAAGCTTGCGTTTCCTCCCGATTGTAATTCAAATATTCTACCCATTCGGTCGAAATTTTATTTTCTTCCAACGCTTGATGCCACAATTCGACAATCTTCAAATTCGACAATAAAGATTCTTTTCCGCCTTTCAGCAAAATCTTATTTCCCGATTTAAAAGCGATTCCGCCCGCCTCAACCGTTACGTCAGGTCTGGATTCGTAAATAATCATTATCGTTCCAAAAGCTGCTGTTTTGTTGATGATTTTCATTCCATTTTCATGGTCGAAATGGAACCGTTCTACTCCAACAGGATCTTCTTGGCTTGCCAATTGCTGCATCGATAAAATCATTCCATCAATTTTGGCATCAT